>CAZRLK010000021.1:0-43957 GCA_964600555.1 uncultured Bradymonadales bacterium | reverse complement strand
GAAGGCACCGGTCGGGGCGGAGCCTCAGGGCTCCCGGAGGGCCTTAGATGGGGTTGGTATATCTTGCACCCGGTCCTCGCTGAGATGCCCCCCCCCTTGTTCCACCTCACTCTCGGCCGACATAGCTCATGTACAGCCCCTCCTCGCTCCAGATATAGCCGGTCTCCCTGCCGACCATCACCACCCCGTCGAAATTCGGCGCCTGCTCCTCGCGCGACCACCCCACCTCCCAGCTCTCCCCTCCGTCGTGCGAATGATACGTCAGGCCTCCCTGGCCGAACTCCTCACCGGTGCCCCCCTGCGATCGCGCCGTCGCCACGAGAAACTCCCCGTGGCCGGAGATGTCCGAAAAACTCGACATGCTCGCCGGAATGCCCTCGACCTGGTTCCACGTTTCTCCGCCGTCTTTGGTCCAGTACATTTGCCGATCTTGCCCAACGGCCCAGACCTCGTCTTTCGATTTCATCCAGATCCCCTCGATGACGCTCCCCTGAAACGAATGGGCCTGATTGGTGAATTTGTGCAGCGTCCAGGTGCCACTTTCTCCCCGTTCGGTCGACCAGGCGACACAGCCGCCTTTCTGCGCGTCATCTTCGGCATCGGTGCTTCCCCCGACCCAGACCACATCACCGATCGCCTGCATCTCCGAGATGCTGCACTCGACGTAGCCGCCGTCCCCGCTCAAGGCGTCTTCGGTCGAGAGGTTCGTCCAGCTCTCGCCCCCGTCGCTGGTGCGTTTGATCCGACGCGCGGTGGTACTCGCCGCCAACCCCTCCGCATCGGAGAAAAAGACCGCCTGTTCGATCGTCTCCGAGGTGCCGAACTCACGGGGCATCCACGACTCCCCGTCGTCGTCCGAAAACCAGGGGCCGAATTCCGAGCCCCCGGGCGTCTGAAAGCCCCATAGCCGATCGCCGTCGAGGGACTTTGTGAGTTCTTTGGCCTCGACCTGCTGTTTGAGAGGCGTCCAGCTGTCACCGCCGTCCCGCGATCGCCAGAACGCGCCGGCTCCGGCGTCCCCGGTAGTTGCCGCATAGGCCGTCGACTCGTCGACGAATTCGATGCCATAGATGCCCTGGTCGTCGAACGGATTTTGCTGGATCTGCCATCCGGCTCGCACCTCGTACGACTCGCCCTCCCCGGTGTTCTCCTCCGACTCGCCGTTCGGGGTGCCACCGCCGGCGTCCGAAGGGTCGGTGACGCCGGTATCGCGGCTGTCCTCGTCCCCACCGCCGAGCACACATGTACTCGCCGAGAGCACCAGCCCGATCGCACAGGCGGCCAGCGAAACAATTGCGTTCCGAAAATGCATGATCTGTATCTCCCGTTTGATGGAAGCAAAGTCCATGGAAAACGTTGGAGTGGCGCCTCCTGGCTTCAATTGCCCTGAAAATCCGGCTTTTCCCCCTCGACGAACGCCTCGTAGGCGCGCCGGAAGTCGTTGGTCTGCATGCAGATCGCCTGCGCCTGGGCTTCGGCCTCGATCGCCTCTTCGAGTCCCATGTCCCACTCCTGGTCGAGCATCGTTTTGGTCATCGAGTGGGCGAAGGTCGGACCGTCGGCGAGCTGTCGGGCGAACTCCCGGGCTTCGTCGAGCAGGTCGTCGGGGTCGACCAGCCGGTTGTAAAACCCCCACTCGTAGGCCTCGTCGCCCGGGAGCGAGCGTCCGCTGTACAGCAGTTCCGCGGCGCGACCGTGGCCGACGATTCGCGGCAACATCGCACACGCCCCCATGTCGCAGCCGGCCAGCCCGACTTTCGTGAACAAAAAGGCGACCTTCGAGCGCTCCGTCCCGAACCGGATGTCCGAGGCCATCGCCACCGCGGCGCCGGCCCCCATGCAGACGCCGTCGATCGCCGTAACGATCGGCTGCGGGCACGCCCGGATCGATTTGATCAAGTCGCCGGTCTGGCGGGTGAATTCCAGAAGCTCCGGCATCTCCATCTCGGTCAGCGGCCCGATGATCTCGTGGACGTCCCCGCCCGACGAGTAGTTGCCGCCGGCCCCGGTGATGACGACCGTGTCGACCTCCTCGACTTCTTCGAGCGAATAAAAGGTCTCGGTCAACTCGCCGTACGACTCGAAGGTCAACGGGTTTTTCTTGTCGGGCCGATCCAGCGTCACCGTCGCGACGCCGTCGTCGGCCTCCCAGCTGAAGTGCTCGGGGTCGATGTCGGCTGCGGTCATCGTTGGCTCCTCGTGGTGAGCGGTTCGTTACTCGATACGCGTCGTTCGAGGCTTTTCGCGAGCATGGAAGAAGTAATGGATCCGGCGGGCCGTGTGAAGGGGTCGCTCCGGCCCGTGCCTGCCGTTTTTCGCCCCGCCCTTTTTCGCTTAGCTGCCAAGCTGCTCAGCTGCCGCCTTACGCCGTTTTTCGCTCAGCTGCCAAGCTGCTCAGCTGCTGCCTTACGCCGTCTCACCGCCGTCGATCGGAATCGCCGCGCCGTTGATCGATCGCTGGGCCGGCTCGCACAGCCACCCGATCGTCGAGGCGACCTCCTCGGGCTCGACGAATCGGTCCTGCGGGTTCATCCGCTTGAAGGCCTCTTTCATCTCGTCCGGGGATTTGTCGGTCCCGGCGGCGGCCTCGGCGGCCCCCTCGTCGACCATCGCCGTATCCGTGTAGCCGGGGCAGACGGCGTTGACCGTCACACCGCTGCCGGCGACCTCCTTGGCGACCGCCTTCGTCAGCCCGACCACCCCGTGTTTGGCCGCCGAGTAGGCGCTGACGTACTTGTAGCCGTTCAGCCCCGAGGTGCTCGCGTTGTTGACCACCCGTCCGTCGCCCGCCTCGAGCATCTCCGGGAGCACTTCGCGCGTGCAATAATAGACGGTGTCGAGGTTGAGCTCGATCATCCGCTGCCAGGTCGCCGGTTCCATCGAGGCGAACGGCGCGCTCTCGGCCGAGCCGACGTTGTTGACCAGGACGTCGACCGGTCCGAGCGCCTCGCGCGCCTCGGCGAACGCCTCCGCCACCGCCTCGCGGTCGGTCACGTCCGCCGGCGCCGCCACATACGACCCGTCGTAACGCTCCGTCAGGTCGGTGCAGTTTTGCTCGAGCGTCGAGGCCGTCCGCGCCACCAGCGTCACGTCGGCCCCCAGCACCGCCAGCCGCTCGGCCGTCGCCTCGCCGATCCCTCGACTCGCTCCCGTCACGATTGCGTGATTGTGCTCCAGAGACCGCATCGATCCCACTCGCTTTCTGGTTCACTTACTCACTAAATCGGGCCGAGCAGCCCACTCTCCGCCGCCCGCTCGGTCAGCCGCTCGAGCTGGGCTTTGCCGTCGAGATACGGATTCGGCCACTCCGTGCCCTCGTATCCGAGCTCGGCGGCCGCCCGGTGCGTCCAGTTCGGGTCCCACAGGTGCGGCCGGGCCAGAAGCGCCAGGTCCGACCGCCCCGAGGCGATGATGCTGTTGACGTGGTCCGGGTCGTAGATGTTGCCGACCGCCATCGTCGGCACCTCGGCCCGCACCCGCACCTGCTCGGCGTGGGGCACCTGGAACATCCGCCCGTAGACCGGCTCGTCGTCGGGGACGACCATGCCGCTCGAGACGTCCATGATGTCGACGCCGTGCTCCTCGAACATCTGCGACATCGCGACCGCCTCCTCGACCTTGTTGCCGCCTTCTTTCCAGTCGGTCGCCGAGATGCGCACGCTGATGGGCCGCTCGTCGGGCCAGACCTCTCGGACCGCCTCGAAGATCTGGAGCGGATAGCGCATGCGGTTTTCCAGAGACCCGCCGAACTCGTCGTCGCGGTGGTTGGTCAAAGGCGAGAGGAAACTCGACAGAAGATACCCGTGGGCGGCGTGCAGCTCGAGCATGTCGAAGCCGACCTCGGCCCCCCGCTCGGCGGCCTCGACGAACGCCTCGCGCACCCGGTCGAGATCCTCGTGGGTCATCTCGCGGGGCGTCTGGTTTTGGTCGGTCCACGGCATCGGCGAGGGAGCCACGATCTCCCAGTTGTCCTCCTCGAGTGGCTCGTGGTAGCCCTCCCAGCCGACCTTCGTCGAGCCTTTGCGCCCCGAGTGGCCGAGCTGCAGGCCGAACTTGGTGTCGGTCCGCTCGTGGACGAAATCGACCACTCGCTGCCAGGCGGCCGCCTGGTCGTCTCGCCACAGCCCGGCACAGCCCGGCGTGATGCGTCCCTCGGGCGTCACGCAGGTCATCTCCGTCCAGACCATCGACGCTCCGCCCATCGCCCGCTGGCCGAAGTGCACCAGGTGAAAGTCGTCGACCAGCCCGTCCTCGGCGCTGTACATCGCCATCGGCGACTGGACGACCCGGTTTTTGAGCTCCAGCCCCCGAAGCTCGTAGGGCAGAAACATCGGCGGCACTGCCTCGTCGGGCTTCTCGCCCGTTTCTTTTTCGGCAAACCACCGCTCGTAGTCCTCGAGCCACTCCCGGTCGCGCACCCGCAGATCCTCGTGCCAGACGCGCTGACTCCGGGTCACCAGGCTGTAGTAAAACTGCTCGGGTGCCAGCTCGCCTTTCAGGTCCATGTGCTCGAACCATTCGGCGCTGTTTCGGGCGGCGGATTGCAGCCGGAGGTACTCGACGCGCTGGGTCTCCTCGAATGTCTCGAGCGCCCCGTCGAGCGAGGCGTCTCCGTCGAGCGAGTCGGCCAGGGCGATCGAACTCTCCATCGCCATCTTCGTCCCCGAGCCGATCGAAAAGTGCAGCGTCGCCGCCGCATCGCCGAGCAGGACGACGTTGTCGAAATACCAGTGCTCGTTGTGGACCCGGTCGAAGGTCCGCCACGCCTCCGGCCCCTCGACGTGGGGGTTGTTCGTCTCCAGCTCGTGGCCGTCGAGATACTCGCCGAAAAGCTCCTCGCAGAAGGCGACCCCCTCGGCTTTGCTCATCTCGTCGAGGCCCGCCTCCCTCCACGTCTCGTCGGTGCACTCGACGATGAACGTCGAGTACTCCTCGTCGAACTGGTAGCAGTGGGCGACGAACCAGCCGGCCGGGGTCTCCTCGAAAAAGAAGGTGAAGGCGTCGAAGCTGCGCCGGGTGCCCATCCAGATGAACTTGTTGGTCCGCCGGTCGATGTCGGGCTGGAACCGATCGGCGTGTTGGTGGCGGATGTCGCTGTTGATGCCGTCGGCGGCGACGATCAGGTCGGCGCCGGGAAACTCGTCGACGTCCTCGACCCGTCGGTTCCACTCGATCGCGACGCCCAGCTCTTCGGCCCGGCGCGCCAGAAGCTCGAGCAGCGTCGTCCGGGCGATGCCGCAAAAGCCGTGGCCGCTCGAGCGGATGCACTCGCCGTCGTAATACGCCTGCAGGTCGTCCCAGAAGGCGAACGTCTCGGTGATCTGCTCGTAGGTCGTCGGGTCGGCCTCGGCGAGGTTCTCGAGTGTCCCCTCCGAGAAGACGACACCCCAGCCGTAGGTGTTTCCCCGTTCGTCGCGCTCGTAGACGGTGATCTCGTGGTCGGGGGCCTGTTTTTTGGCCTGGATGGCGAAATACAGACCGGCCGGGCCGCCCCCGATGACGCGGATGTCGAGTGGTTCGTCCATCGGCTACTCCTCTGGGTCGACCTCGCTTGGATCGGCCTCGCTTGGATCGGCCGCCTCGCGCACCGTCTCGGGCACGGCGGTCGGGCGCTGCTCGTCGTAGTCGTAAAAGACCTGGACGGTCTGCGCCTCGGCGACCAGCCGCCCGGTCTCCGCCTCCTCGATGCGGTAAGCGAGCCGGACGCTCGACTCGCCGACCTCGTCGATCGCCACCCCGACCCGCAGTTGCTCCCCGTAGCGCGCCGGCGACCGGTAGTCGCACTCGACGCGGGCCATGATGTACGGCAGTTCGGCGATGTGCTCGAGGCCGAGAAGCCCCATCATGTAGTCGGTGCGCGCCCCCTCGAGATACGAGACGATCACGGCGTGGTTGGCCATCTTCATCGGGTCGGTGTCCCGAAACCGCACCACACTCGTCGTCTCGTGGGCAAAGTCCTCCATCGTAGTCTCTTCGGTACCAACTCTCGGGTCTGCCTGCAACGCGACGGGCGGGTCGGCACACGCGTCGGGTTGATTCGCCGAATCTGGGGGCTAGTATGGTGTCCGCTCGGACTCTCCCCCCACCTCTCCCCAGGAGCGACGCCATGGGCGACGACGACAAAAGCTGGCGCGAGATCGACCGCCAACGCGACAAAAGCGACCACGTCAGCCGCGAGGATTCCAACCGACGCGACAGACGCGGCGACCACAAGTACAAACAGGATCTCGAGAAGGTATTTCAATCCGGCGGCAACGTCCCGGACCGCTTCGACGACGTGATGCAGGAGGTGGCGCCCGAGGAGGGGACCGAAGAGGCCGAGCGCAAAGCCGAGATCGACAAACTGCGCGAGGTCGACGGCTTCCGCGAGTTCGCGAAGGCCGTCAATGTCTTCATGCAAAAAGACTACCGGATGCCCGACGACGAAAATCTGTTGATCCGCATGCTCGACCACCCCGACAACGGCATCGTCCGCCGCGTCCTCGAGCACATCGTCGATTTGAGTGAACGCCGCGAGCTGAATCGCCCGCAGCCGATCAAAAGCCGCCTGTCGACCATCCGCACCATGTCCGACGACGCCGAGATTCTGGCACTCGCCGACGCGATCGAAGACGCGATCGGGTAGGGCTGTGAGAGGCCGCCGGCCGGTCCGCCGGAAGCGGCGCCGGAGGGGTCACGGGTCACTCGGTGCCGGACTCGGAGACGGAGTCGGACTCGTCTTCGGAATCGGGATCCGAGTCAGACTCGGAGTCGGAGTCCGAATTGGAGTCGGGCTCGGTGGTCGGAAAGGAATTGCCCTCGCCGAGCGGGAATTCGTCGTTGATGCACTCGAACATCCTGTCGCAGCGGACCGGCTCCGAGGTCGCCTGCTCCTCACACGAGTCCGTCGCCGACCAGTTTTGATCGGAGACGACCCGCGCTTTGCGCCGACACATCGAAAAGAAATTGTCGATCCGGTTCTCGAAATCGCCCGACGCACTCTGCAGGCAGTTTCGGGCGGTCGAGCGGAGCGTATCGCAGCGAGTCAGCCGCTGTTCGGCAACCTCCAGCTCGGCGTAGCAGACGTTCGGCGGCGATTCCGCCTCCTGGAGGGTCTCACAGTCGGTCTCCTCGTAGCAGCTCGCGTACTGCTCGGCCGACTCCTGCGACCAGGTCGGCGGATCCTGGAGGGTCGGCCGACAACTGCGCTCGCAGTTGTCGACCCTGGTGTCGCACTCCTCGAACCGGTTGCAGACCTGCTCGCAGACACTCAGCGAGTTGTTGAGCGTCTGGCAGACGCCCTCCTCGCAGACCAGCCCCTCGCGGCACTCGTTGTCGCCTCCATGGCAGAATTCGCCGAGCGCCCCTCGCTTTTGGTCCAGGGGCGCCTGGCAGGCGACCGACACGACTGCCACGACCAGTGCGAGCCCGGCGACGACGGCGCTTCGAGTGAGTTGTGTTGCCTTCACGGTAGCTCCTCGTACGTTTTCGAATCAGTCGCAGCGCATGGTAACGATGTTGCAAGCGAATTCAAATCGCCCTCCGTCTGTCGGGCTCGAGGCGAGCTTCGAGGCGACACCCTCTTCACCGCGGTGCGGTTTTGCGTTATCTTGCCGGCGCCGATTCGCATGTCTCCTCGCTGCCCTGTGATGCCATGCCCTTTTCGACCGGTGAAACCTTCTCCGTCGCCCTCGACCCCCACCGCCGCGCCTGCCTCGCCGAGGCCATCGAGGCGGTCTTCGAGCGGCGGGGCGGTGAGATCGAACGCCTCGCCCTGATCGGCTGGAAGGCCGCCACGATGCTGGAGGTCGTCCGCGAGCGGGCCGACGAGATCGTCGTCGTCGAGGACGACGACCGACTCGTCGACAGCATCCGCCAGGGACTGCTTGCTCAGGACCGCGGCAAGAAAGTCCGGCTCGTCTCCGAGGCCCCCGACGCCGTCGCCCTCGAGCAGCCGGTCGACCTGGCCGTCGCCAGCGTCACCTCGACCTGGTTTATCGAGGGCGAAGCCGCCGCGCTTCTGGACAACGTCCGCCGCCACGTCGTCGCCGACGACGGGACCATGATCCCCCGGCGCTTCCACCACCTGATGGAACTCGCTTCCGCCCCGAGCGACGTCGGCGGCATGCCGCTCAGGACCGCCCGCGTCAGCCGCCCCGGCGAGCCCGTCCCGACCCTGAGCGAATCGAAACACTTCACCACCACCGACCTGACCGACGAGGGCGGCGTGCCCGAGCAGGTCGACGATACGATCATTGTCAAACCGCTGATCAGCGGCCGGCTGACCGCCCTGCGCCTGACCACCCTGTGCGAGCTGACCGACGGCGTCGTCCAGCAGACCAGCCAGTCGGGCCTGCAGTCGATTTTGATGCCCCTCCGCGAGGCGATCGCCATCGAGGCCGACCAGCCGGTCAACGTCCACCTGCGCTACTCGCCGGGCAGCCGCCTCGAGGAGACGAAATTCTCCGCCCGCTCGATGCCCGACCACCAGGCCGACACCTGGGATTTCCGTGACCACCCGGTCGCCGAGGCCTTCCGCGAGCAGATCGCCGAGATGATCGATCTGGCCGCCCAGCGCGGCCGTGCGGCCGACCTCGAAAAGGTCGTCCGCTATACCGTCGAACCGCACGGCGACGTCTCCCGGCTGACCGCCTTCTTCTGGACGATCGACGAGGAGTACCGCCAGCCCGTCCGCGAGATCGTCGACGAGTTCCGCTCTCGGGCCTCCGAGGAGACCGGCGAGATGCCCGGCGACGAGGTCGTCTACGAGCTGATGCTGGAGGTCTACCGCGAGAAGTTCGACGAGCCGCTCGATTGAGTTCTCTGTTGCAAGGGCTTCCAGCCCTTGCTCGTTGGCAGGGCATCCTGCCCTGCCACGCGCGCCCGGCGAACCCGGCTTGACATCGCCCGAATCACTTCGATAGACAACCGCTCCCTGCGCGCCGACGTAGCTCAGACTGGTAGAGCAGCTCACTCGTAATGAGCAGGTCAGCGGTTCGAATCCGCTCGTCGGCTCTCCTCCTTCCATTCGAAACCGTCGGATCGTTTCTGCTGCGGCGCTCACTTCTCGACGTACCCTCCTGGTACGCCTCCGAGGCTTCGCGCTCGCACCTCGACGCCGATCTGCGGTGCCTCGCAACGAAACGCCCTCTCCGGTTTCGAATCTCAGTTGGCCTGTTCGAGAAATGTCGGAGTTCGACGAGGCTCCGTGCCGGCAGTTGTCGTGCTGCGGTATGCCTGCGGCGCTCTCCTGGAGCTCCCGCCCGAATCCGGCGGCGGGGGAGGGTGGAGGCGTCGAGGGCCGGGCGCCTGGTGCCGAACAGGAGCGGCCCGCGCATTTCGCGGCGCAGTCGACGTGCCGTCGGTCGATGAGGGAGTCGTTGCGAGTCGAGGGTCAGGGCCGACCACTCGAGGGGAGAGCCATTGTCGGGCGAGCCCGAACGTCCGGAGGCGAATGGTCGAGCCATTGTGAGCCGACCGCGGAGTTCGAAATTTCAATAATCGAACCCTCCCCCACCCCCCGCCTCGGCGCTGTACGAAGACGACGGGGGGAGTTGGTCGTACCAGGACGAAGTCGAAGCGACGTTTCCGGAGGCGGATGCTCGCTTCGGCAACGCCGTCGATCTCAGTGCCACGCACGCCATCGCCGGTGAATACTGGCGAGATACGGGTGAGGCGCACTCCGGTGCGGCGAACATTTTTCTGGCCGCGCCGGACTCGGACGGAGACGGCGTGCGGGACCGCACGGACAACTGTCCGAACACGGCGAATACCTCCCAGGACGACGCCGATGCCGACGGGGTCGGCGATGCCTGCGACAACTGCCAGTAAATTCAGAATGCGTCTCAGACCGACTCCGACGGCGATGGGACCGGAGACGCCTGTGACGATTGTCCGAACGACGCGAACAAGACCGATCCCGGCACCTGCGGGTGCGGGACCGCCGACACCGACTCGGATGGCGACGGGACGCCCGACTGCAACGACGAGTGTCCGGAGGACCCCGACAAGACCTCGCCGGGCGTCTGCGGATGCGGGATGAGTAGCTGCGCCGAGTCGGACGTCGGCGATGCCGGTTCCGACGGTGGCTCGACGACGGATGATGCAGGCCTCGACGCTGGTTCCACCGAGGACGCGGCCTCCTCTCGAGCCGATGGGGGTGACGTCGGATATATCTCCGGCCGGATCGGACGCCGGTACGGGCGGAGGAGCCGACGCGGAGGCCGAACGCGGCAGATGCTACTGGGTGACCTTCGCCCTCGGGCCCAATGCCTCGCTAAATGCCGATGCCCGGGAGCTGATGAAGTTCGACTACTCGCACCCCTCCGAGAACATCGACGAGAAGGCGGGCCAGCCCGAGATCGAGGAGACCGACTCCGACGGAGCTCTCACACCGGTGGCGCGGTCGGGGCACGACGAGATCCCGTGTCCGCAGAGCTCGGGGGCGTTGAGCATTCGCCTGTTGACCATCACCGGATCGACCGGCAACCGCCGGAAGGTGTCCGAGCTCGGGGAGGGCGACCTCGAGATTCGGGTCCACGCCCGGGAGGTCTCCGAGGAGGAGCTCGAACGGCAAAAGCAGGAGCGCGAAGAGGCGCTCGAGAAGGCCCGCAAGGAGCGCATTCGCCGCCAATTGAAGGAGTGCAAAAAATGCGAGTCGGTCAAACGGCGCGAGTGTTCCGGGGATCCCGGAGACTGTTACGAATACATGAACTGTCTGGGCGGGTCGTACGCCGATTTCTGCGTATTGAAGGGGTAGTGCGTGGATAAAGCGGGGGTGCTGCGTGGATAGTGCGTGGATAGTACGTGGATAAAGCGTGAGTACGGCGGGAAAAGCGGGGATACGGCGGGAAAAAGGCGTGGGTAGTGCGTGAAAAGCCTGGGTACTGCGGGAATACTCGGGGAAGAGTATGCAGGTAGCCGCGGTCGGGTAAATTGACTGGCGATTTTATTGGTTTCATACTGGGATGCAGGTGAATTTTACCGTTCAATAGGCTCGTATCGGGCTTCCATGGAACCCCGTTCCAACTGGTTCAGCGAGAGAGGCGCCCAGCCGATGTGTCGTGTATCTCGAGTCGTCGTCGCAGTGTCGTTCGCTCTACTCGCCTGGGGGTGTGGCGAGGAGTCCGGGACCGGGGGTCCATCGGGTGAGGAATGGTACGGGATGGACGTCGAGTTCGCCGACGGCGAAGAGGCGGTCGACACGGACGGTGGAGAGAGGGGCGAGGCGGACGCCTGGGATCCCTCCGGCGACGCGGGTCGCACCGACGCGGAGCCGGACGTGCCGCCGGTCGTCTGTGGCGACGGTCGGGTCACCGGAGACGAGGTCTGCGATGACGGCAACACGTCGGGTGGAGACGGTTGCGGCGCCGACTGCGAGACGATCGAGGCCGGCTGGACCTGTCCGGAACCCGGCGCGCCGTGCCGGGCGATCGAGTGTGGAGACGGCCACGTCGCGGGCAACGAGGAATGCGACGACGGCAACACCGACAGCGGGGACGGCTGCTCGGAGCGGTGTGAGCTCGAGGAGGGGTGGGTGTGTTCGACGCCCGGCGAGCCGTGCGAGGAGACGACCTGCGGGGACGGGGTCCGCGAGGGGACCGAGCCGTGCGACGACGGCAACGATGTCGTCGGCGACGGGTGCAGTCCGTTCTGCGAGGTCGAGCCCGAGTGCGAGCAGGGAGGGCCGTGCACCAGCGAGTGCGGCGACGGGATCATCTTGCCGGGCGACGACGAGGAGTGCGACGACGGCAACACGCGCGACGGAGATGGCTGCTCGTCGGACTGCCAAGTCGAGGAGGGCTATACCTGCGAGACGGACCAGGAGGAGCTGGCGGAGACGCTCGAGGTGCCGGTGACCTTCCGGGATTTCATCGCGCTGCCGACCGACGATGCCACGCGCCACCCGGATTTCGAGGCGTTCAGCGGCTCGGACGTCACGACGGGCTTGGTCGAGGAGACGCTCGATGGGGACGGCAAGCCGGTCTATACCGGGCTGTGCGACGGGACGCCGACCGACGGGGAATGTCCGTACGGCCAGCAGACGACGAGCGAGGAGAATTTCGATCAGTGGTACACCGACGTCGAGGGCGTGAACCGAAAGAAGGTCGAGCGACTCACCCTCGAGCGCCAGTCCGACGGGTCGTATCAGTTTCTCGAGGACAGCCTGTTTCCGTTCGACGACGAAGGATGGGTGACAGAGGGGAGCGAGGAGATGTCGAGCGGCCACAACTTCGGGTTCACCACCGAAGTGAGGACCTGGTTCGAGTTCGAGGGGGGCGAGGAGCTGCATTTTTCGGGGGATGACGACGTGTGGGTATTCATCAACAATCAGCTCGCCCTCGATCTCGGGGGTGTGCATCCCGAGCAGTCCGGGACACTGACACTCGATTCGGACAAGGCGGAGGAGCTGGATCTGGAGGAGGGGAAGATCTATGAGATCGCGCTGTTCCACGCCGAGCGCCACACGACCGAGTCGAATTTCAACCTGACGCTCAGCGGGTTCGTCAAACGCACCAGCGAGTGTACGACGACCTGCGGCGACGGGGTGGTGGCCGGGCGCGAAGTTTGTGACGACGGAACCAACGACGGCAGTTACGGAAGCTGCGGGGAGGATTGCCTCAGCCGGGGGCCGCACTGCGGGGACGGGGAGGTCCAGGAGGAGCACGAGGAGTGCGATCAGGGGGCCGGCAACAACGACGGCGAATACGGCGGGGGATGTACCGAGCAGTGCGAGCAGGCCGGCTACTGCGGGGACGGAGAGGTCCAGGAGGAGCACGAAGAGTGCGACGAGGGGGAGGACAACGGGCCGGCCTCGGGGTGCGCCGAGAACTGCACCTGGATTTCTCAGTGACGCGCCGGGCGGGGCGCCGGTCGCAGCGTCTTCGAGTGCCGGTCTGCCGGGTGCGAGCGAACCGGCGATACAAAACGCCCCGGCCGACGTGACCGTCGGTCCCGGGGCGTTTCAACGTGCCGGCGGCCCCCCGGCCGCCGGTCGGTAGCTTCGAAACCGGCCGTTACTGCAGGTCGAAGCGATCGAGTTTCATCACTTTCGACCAGGCGTCGACGAAGTCCCACACGAACTTCTCTTCGGCGTCGTCTGCCCCGTACACCTCGGCGATGGCTCGGAGTTCGGAGTTCGCTCCGAAGATCAGGTCCACGCGCGAGCCCTCCCATTTCAGCTCGCCGGTCTCCCGGTCGCGGCCCTCGAAGCGCTCGCCGGAATCGGAAGCGGCTTCCCACTTCGTGTCGTTGTCGAGCAGATTGACGAAAAAGTCGTTGGTCAGCGTCTCCGGCCGTTCGGTGAAGACCCCGAGATCGGAGTCGTCGTAGTTGGCACCGAGGGTGCGCAACCCGCCGACCAGCACCGTCATCTCGGGAGCCGTCAGGGTCAGCAATTCCGCCCGGTCGACCAGCAGCTCTTCGGGCCTGCGGTCGGCCTCGTCGCCGAGGTAGTTGCGGAATCCGTCGGCCTTCGGCTCGAGCCACTCGAACGAGTCGACCCCGGTCTGCTCCTGGGAGGCGTCGGTGCGTCCCGGTTCTAACGGGACCTCGACGTCGAATCCGGCTTCCCGGGCGGCCTGCTCGACGGCCGCGTTCCCGCCCAGGACGATCAGGTCGGCCAGCGAGACGCGTTTGCCGTCGGATCGCGAGCTGTTGAACTCCTCGTGGATCCGCTCGTAGGTCTCGAGGACGTCAGCGAGTTGTTCGGGTTCGTTGGCCTCCCAGCCCTTCTGGGGCTCGAGGCGAATGCGCGCCCCGTTCGCACCGCCGCGCTTGTCACTGTCGCGGTAGGTCGAGGCCGACGCCCAGGCGGTCTTGACCAGCTCCGACAGCGAGTGGTCGGCCGCCAGGATTTCGTCTTTGAGCTCGGCGATCTCGTCGTCGCCGATCAGCTCATGGTCGACCTCGGGCACCGGGTCCTGCCAGATCAGCTCTTCGTCGGGCACTTCCGGTCCCACGTACCGTTCGACTGGCCCCATGTCCCGGTGGAGCAGCTTGTACCAGGCCTTCGCGAATGCCTCCCGAAACTCGTCGGGATTCTCGTAGAAATGCTCCGAGATCTCGCGGTAATCCGGGTCGACCTTCAGGGCGAGGTCGGTGGTCAGCATCATCGGCGGATGCGACTCCGAGGGGTCGTGTGCATCGCGGACGTCGTCGTGCGCCGACTCGTCGGTCGGCCGCCACTGCCAGCCGCCGGCGGGACTCTCGTCGAGTTCCCATTCGTGCTCGAAGAGGTTCTCGAAAAAGCCCATGTCCCATTCGGTCGGTTCGTTGGTCCAGGCGCCCTCCAGGCCGCTGGTGATGGTGTCGCCGCCCTTGCCGGTGCCGTGGTTGTTCTTCCAGCCCAGGCCCTGCTGTTCGATGGGGGCGTTTTCGGGCTCGTCGCCGAGGTTGTCCTCGGGGGCCGCCCCGTGGGTTTTGCCGAAGGTATGGCCGCCGGCGATCAGCGCGACGGTCTCGTAGTCGTTCATCGCCATCCGCCCGAAGGACTGGCGGATGTAGTCGGCGGCCTTCTCGGGATCGGGCTCGCCGTTGGGTCCCTCCGGATTGACGTAAATCAGGCCCATGTGATCGGCGGCGAGCGGGCCCTCCAGCTCGCCGTCGTCGTCGTGGCGTTCGTCACCGAGCCACTCCTTTTCCGGGCCCCAGTAGACGGCTTCGTCGGGCTCCCAGGCGTCCTCGCGCCCGCCACCGAAGCCGTACGTCTCGAAGCCCATCGATTCCATGGCGACGTTGCCCGCCAGCAGGATCAGGTCGGCCCACGACAGGCGCCGGCCGTACTTTTGTTTGACCGGCCACAAAAGCCGCCGCGCCCGATCGAGGTTGACGTTGTCGGGCCAACTGTTCAGCGGCGCGAACCGCTGCGTGCCCCCGGAGCCGCCGCCGCGCCCGTCGCTGACGCGGTAGGTGCCCGCCGCGTGCCAGGCCATCCGGATCATCAGGCCGCCGTAATGGCCCCAGTCCGCCGGCCACCACTCCTGCGAGGTGGTGATCACCTCTTCGATGTCCGCCTTCAGGGCGTCTGCATCGATCTTTTCGAACGCCTCGGCGTAACCGAACTCCTCGCCCAGCGGGTCTAGGTGCGGGGAGTCTTGCTCGAGGATCTTCAGGTTCAATTTCTCGGGCCACCAGTGCTGGTTCGAAAACGACGCACCCGCCGTGTTTTGGTCGGGTCCGTGCATCACCGGACATTTGCTGCTTTCATTCGCCATCAATCTACTCCTGGGTTCGTTTCGCGTGTGTGAGCTAGCAGAGACATTTCGCTGCGTGGGAAGGTGACTCCCTCCAGCCGTCCGTGCGTCGCCGGGCTTCCCGACGACGATGGGCACTTTATGGACTCGCCAGCTATTGGTAAATTCGATTGTCCGTATCGGCCAGTTAGGCCCAGCCTATAGGCCATCCTCGATCCCGAGGAGACCGAATGGAGATGACCCTCACGCAGCTCAAATACGCTCTGGCCGTGCGGGAACACGCCACGATGAGCCGCGCGGCCGAGGCCTGCCACGTCTCCCAGCCGTCGCTCAGCCAGGGGCTCAAGAAGCTCGAGCAGACGCTCGGCGTGACGATCTTCGAGCGAAGCTCCTCCGGGGCGACGCCGACGCCGGTCGGCGAGGCGATCCTCGACGAGGTCGAGTGTGTGATGGCAGCGATCGATCAGGTCGAGGAGACGGCGTCGGCGGCCTCGCGCAGCCTGTTCGAACGCGAGATGCGCCTGGGTGTCATCCGCACGCTCGGGCCGTATCTCCTGCCGCGCATCCTCCCCCCGATCGAGCGTCGCTATCCGGGCCTCGAGCTCGAGGTGACCGAGGGATTGACCGACGACCTGCTCGGCGCACTCGAGGCCCACGACCTCGACGCCGTCCTGCTCGCTTTGCCGTGGCCGACCTCCGAGGAGGTGGTGGTGACCGAGTGTTTCGAAGAGCGGCTGTTTGTCGGTCTGCCTCCCGGCGATCCGCTCGCCGACCGGACGCACGTCGAGCTGGATGCGGTCAATCCCGACGACCTGCTGCTGCTCGACGAGGGGCACTGTCTGCGCGATCACACTCTGGAGGCCTGCGAGATCGATCCGGCGGGAACGCGCAAGACGTTCCGGGGGGCGAGCCTCGAGACGGTCCGGGCGTTCGTCGCCTCGGGTTGGGGCATGGGCGTGTTTCCGGCGCTGACGCTGCGGGCCGACTCGGAGATGGTCGTGCGCCGCCCGGCCTCCGAACCCGCCCGGACGATTGCGCTGGCGGTCCGACGGTCGTTTCCGCACCGGCGGGCGATCGGCGAGTTCGCCGACGAGATCGCCGAGATCGTCGGGGAGGCGGCCCGGCGGCCCCCGAGCGGCACGCCGCCCCCGAATTGAGGCGACGGGTGGGGGCGAGAAAACGTCGGACATCCCGTTGACAAGGGGGGGAGCGGTCTGTATAAACGGCGATGCGTCGGACGGTGAATCGGCATATCCCCCCACACCGTCGAGCGGTTGCCGTTTATACGCTCGCTTCGTCCGGCGCACTTTTTTTATCCCCCCCAGTTACATTCAGCCCGTCGATTCGCCGGTCGAAATACGCGATCTTCGCATCTCCTCGACCTCCCGCATCTGTATTCGCCGAGCCCTCGGGCGGGGCTCGGGGCGTGCGGGACGGAGGTATCCGGGCGGCGAATCGGAACCGATACGGAATGGAATTGGGTTTCGGTCGTCAGGGGCGCTATCTTGAAGACTCGACGGTTGCGACGTGACTACGGGTCGAAGGAGTGAGCAGATGTGCCGGTTACCGTTCCTTTCTCGCATCGGGAATTCGAGGCGTGCGGTCGCTCGTACAGTGATGGGGCTGTGTGCCTTGTCGTGTCTTCTCGGCGTGGCGGCCTGTTCACCGGACGGGGCTGGGGAGGGCGACCGAAAGCCATGGTTGCGAAATCAGGGCGATGCGGCGGTCGACGCAGATGCGTCCGAGACGAGGGGGGACGGAGATGTGTCCGACGTCGAGGTGTCTCCGCCGCCGTCGGACGGGGACGGGGCCGATGTGCGGGAGGCCGACGGCAGGGGTGAGCGAGATGGCTCGGGCAGCGACCTCGGAGGGGATACGGCCTGCGCGGATTTCGACGCCGACGGGCTGACCAACTGTGAGGAGGCGGAGATGTGCACCGACCCCGAAGACGGGGACACCGACGGGGATGGATTGACCGACCTGGAGGAGGTGCAGCGCCGGACGGATCCGTGCGACGAGGACACCGACGGCGACGGACTCGACGACCGGGAGGAGGTCGAGTACGACCTGGATCCGAAGGATGGGTCGACGTACGACGACGGCGTGCAGGACGGGGAGCGGTGGTTCGTCGACGCCTGCGAGCAGGTCGACTCCGAAGAGGTCGAGATGTACGAGGAGGCCGCCGGCAACTGGAAGGCCGCCTTCCGCCCCGCCGTCGAATACACTCCCCTGGAGGTGTCGGGCGTCGATGCGCCGGAGGCGGCGGCGGTGTTCGCGGCTCCCGATACGGCGATCGCGGGGGCGATCGTCTCGAAGGAGGCCGGTGCCAGTGACACCTCACCGATCGACGAGCTGACGGGGCCGGTCTCGCAGGCGATCGGAGACGCGGCGACGGTCGACTCCGAAGCGATCGGCCAGGAGTTCGAGTCGTTTGACGACAAGCCCGCCGCCATCGCCAGCTACGAGTTGTCGCTCGATGAGCCATCGACCTTTCGGGAGCTTCGCAACGAGCTGCTGGTGGCGGTGGCGCCGTTCGAGCGCTCGGCTGTCGACGGGGAGTTGCCGGGGCCCGACGGGGAGAGCGCCACGTCGTTTCGACTCCGGATCGTCGGTAAATTTCGCAAGCACCGCGACGGCGAGGTGACGCAGCTTCTGGAGTTCGCGCTGGTGCCGCGCGGGAGATATGAAAACGAGGCGGAGGTCCCGTATCGTCTCGAGGGAATGGCGACGACGACGAATCTCGCGGACGGGATCTCCGGACGGCGCACCGAGTGTCTGTCGGTGCAGGGGACAGCCCAGGATCGAGGGCCGTTCGAGTTCGTGGGTTCGCCGATTCTGGCGTCGACACGGATGTATGTCGACGACGAGTGGGTCCCCTGGAGCCGTCAGGACGGCTGGGATTATCGGGAGGCGGAGTCCGAGCTTCTGTTTTTCGGGGACGCGAGACTCGGTAATTTGGCCGTCCAGCAGGGGCACACCGTCTGGGCGGTCGCCGGGTTCGAGAGTTTCTGGCGGCGTTGTCATACCGGGAGTTACTCGCCGTCGAATACCTGTCAGGCGCCGTAACCAATCCGGGATACTGCGGGGATACGGCGGGGATAAGCGGGGATAGTCGGGAATACTCGGGGATACTGCGTGAATACGGTGGGAATACGACGGGGATGCCGTCGAACGGGGTCTCCCGTGCCACGCCGGTCGCGCGTCTGGTCGCCGGTCGGCGGAAGATCGGAGCTCGGAGCTCGCCGACAGGTTCGCGGGCGGCTTCGGCGGTTATGATCTCGGGTCGAATCCTCTATACAGTGGGCGGGCAGTGCGGCGCGGGTGCGGGGTCGGGTCGATCGCGAGTCGAGACGAGGTGATCGGACGAGGTCATGGCGACGAAGTGGGCGAAAAAGGAGCTCGAGGGCTGGGGGCGGTATCCGGTCGCCGAACAGCGGTGTGCGCGGCCGGAGCGGCGCCGGGAGGTGCGCGAGGCGATCGAGGAGCGGGACGGGGAGTCGGTGCTCGCTTACGGGCTGGGACGAAGCTACGGGGACGCGGCGCTCAACGACCGGGGGCGGGCGATCTTGACCGAGCGGCTCGACCGGATGCTCGGGTTCGACCCGGAGGAGGGGTGGCTGAAGGTCGAGGCGGGCGTCTCGCTCGAGGAGATCATCGAGACGTTCCTGCCGCGCGGGTACTTTCCGCCGGTCGTCCCCGGGACGCAGTTTGTGACCGTCGGCGGGGCGGTCGGCTGCAACATCCACGGCAAAAATCACCACGTCGCCGGGTGTTTCGGCGACCACGTCCGCCGGCTCGAGATGTTGACCGCCGACGGGGAGGTCGTCACCTGCGACCGGGAGACCCACCCGGAGTTGTTCGAGGCGACGGTCGGGGGGATGGGTCTGACGGGGCTGATCTTGAGCGCGGAGTTGCAGCTTCGGCCGGTCGAGAGTCCGGCGATCGAGCTGGAGTCGATCCGGGTCGACAACCTCGACGAGTTCTTCGAGGTCAGCGCCGAGAGCGGGGATTACACCCACACCGTCTCCTGGATCGACTGCGTGGCGAGCGGCGATGCGATGGGCCGCGGGATCTTCATGCGCGGCGGCCATGCGCCGGCCGGGACGGAGGTAAAAAAGGGGGCGTTCGAGCGGCTGGCGGAGACGATCAAGTCGGTGGCCGACGGGCGGCCCCTCGAGTCGAACCTGTGGTTGAACCAGGCGACGATCCGGCTGTTCAACGAGGTGTTCTTCCGCAAGGAGCCGGCCGGGGTGACCGAGCGGACCGAGGGCTACGAGTCGTTTTTCTTTCCGCTCGATTCGGTCGATCACTGGAACCACATCTACGGGGACCGGGGCTTTTTGCAGTGGCAGTGCGTGGTACCGGAGCAGGAGGCGATCCGGGCGATCCTGGAGGCGATCACGGAGACGTCGATGGGGTCGTTTCTGGCGGTCATCAAGGAGTTCGGCGACCGGACGCACGGGGGGCTTTCGTTCCCGGAGCCGGGTGTGACGCTGGCGCTCGATTTCCCGAACTACGGGGAGCCGCTGCTGGAGCTACTGGACCGGCTCGACGAGTTGGTCGTCGAGGCCGGCGGGCGCGTGTATCTGGGGAAGGATGCGCGGCTGAGCCGGGAGAATTTCCGGCAGATGTATCCCGAATGGGAGGAATGGAAGGCGGTCCGAGACGAGTGGGACCCGGAGGGGGTCTTCCAGTCGGATCTGGGGCGGCGTCTGGGCCTGGTGTAACGGCGCCGGGGGCGGAGGCTCCCGGCCAGGAGGTATGGCGACGATGTCGGTATTGATTCTGGGAGCGACCTCGCCGATGGCGCGCGAGGTGGCGACGCGCTACGCCGAGCGAGACCGGGCGGTGTATCTGGCGGCGCGGGACGTCGAGGAGGCCGAGCGCATCGCCTCCGATCTGCGGATCCGCCACGAGGTCGAGACGGCGGCCGGGCATTTCGACGCCCGGGAGTTCGAGGCCCACGGCGGGCTGGTCGACGAGGTGGTCGACGAGCTGGGGCCGATCGAGGTGTGTCTGATCGCGTTCGGCTACATGGGCGATCAACGGGAGGCCGAGCAGGATTTCGAGGTGGCTCGCCAGGTGATGGAGGTCAACTACACCGGGGCGGCCTCGATCGCGGAGGCGGTCGCGGCACACATGAGCGAGCGGAGCGAGGGGGCGATCATCGGCATCTCGTCGGTGGCGGGCGACCGGGGGCGCCAGAGCAACTACTTTTACGGCAGCGCCAAGGGGGCGTTCGCACTGTATCTGCAGGGGCTTCGCAACCGGCTGCACGAGGAGGGCGTGCAGGTGACGACGGTCAAGCCGGGGTTCGTCGACACGCGGATGACCTTCGAGATGGAGACCGCGATCCCGATCGCCTCACCCGAGGCGATCTCGCGGGCGATCTACCGGGCCGAACAGCGGGGCAAGGATACGATGTATTATCCGTGGTTCTGGGCGGGGATCATGGGGATCATCAAGGCGATTCCGGAGGCGATCTTCAAACGGCTGTCGCTGTAGAGGGCGGGAAGTGGTGGGGGGAATGAAACGAAGGGTGGCGGGGTGGGGGAGGATCGGGTATCATCGGGAGGTTGCCGCTGAATCGGGGGTGCGTAGCTTCAGGCGAGTTCATCCGGGGCGTCCGGATGGCGGGGGAGCTGGGATCTTACCCGAATCGAGATAACGAAGGAACGTCATGGACAATTTGTGGGCGTGGTATCGAGAGAGTGTAGCCGGGATCTGTGTGTTGGTGGTCGTGTTGGCGGTCGGGTGCGGAGGGAGCGGCGGCGAGGATGACGAGGCGCCGGAGACGAACCTGCGGGTGCACGGGTTGGCGCAGGGGCTTTCCGAACAGGGGCAGGCCTCGGCGCTGACGGGGGCGGAGGTGGAGGTGAGGACCGACCGGAACGGGGACGGCGAGATCTCCGGGATCGAGAGGTATGCGGCGGAGACCGATGGCGAGGGGGGCTACGAGGTCGAGGTGGCCGGCGAGGTGGGGAGGAACCTGGTGGTGACGGTGCGGGCGCCGGGGTATGCGAACTTCCACGAGCGGGTGCGGCTCGATGAGCTGGCGGACGTCGAGCTCGATGCGTCGCTGTCGCGCACGGAGACGCTCGAGTGTCGGGCGTCGGTGTGCAACACCGAGGATCGGTCGCTGCAGTTGCGGGATCTGCCCCCGGAGGTGAGCGGGCAGGGGCGGACGTTCAACCCGGTGGTCGACACCGAGGCGTTTCCGGGTGATTTCAGCGACGATCAGGGCAACATGCTGATCTCGGGAGTCTTTGCGACGATCGACCTGCAAGATGCGGAGGGCGAGCCGGTCGAGCGACTCGAGGAGCCGGCGACGCTGAAGATGCGTTTCCCGCAGGACACCTGGAGTACGATCCGGGACATCGAGGCGAACAACGACCGGATCGACGTGCCGCTTTATGCCTTCGACGAGTCGATCGGGGAGTGGGTGCGCGACGGACGGGCGGTGCTGGTCGACGGGGAGGGCCAGCCTCTGGCCGAATCGCGGGTCGGCGAGATCCAGACCGGCGATTACGACGGCGTGATCTATGCGACGGGCGAAGTCGAGCACTTTTCGTACTGGAACGTCGACTGGCCGGTCGAATCGCACGGGAGCATTCGCGGCGAGATCGTCGACGGGGACGGAGCGGCGGCGCAGGGGGGCGTGATCGACGTCTTCGGGATCACCTACACCGGCAACTCCTCGCCGCAGACGCTGCCGGGCGACGGGACCTTTTGTGTCGACGTGATGCGAAGCGAGGGCGACGACGAGGACATCGACGCCAACGGTCAGGCCGGGGAGACGCACCGGGTGGCGGTGCGTGCCCGCTACGAGGGGACGCGCTACGATCTCGGGACGGTCGAGGTGCCGGTCGAGCAGTCCTCGTGCGGGGACGGCGACGGCCACGACATGGGGACGGTGGAGTTGACGCCGGAGCGGGAGCTTCAGGCGGAGATGTGCGAGACGACGGTCGAGGTGGTCGATGCGGAGGGGACGCCGCGCGAGGGGGCGATGGTGTACGGGTTCGACAACACGGTCCCCTCCGGGATGCTCCAGGAGATGTGCTTCGGGTCGGGCCAGCAGGAATGTCAGTGGTGGGGCTCGACGGATGCCGACGGGCGGGTCGAGATGGTGATGCCGGTCGTCGATCGATTCAGCATCTGGGCGCAGGCCGACGGGGTGAACCCGCAGGCGGAGACGTCGATTCGCTCCGGGACGCGGGCGGTCCTCGGATGTCCGGAGGGAGGGGCGACGGTCCGGCTCGAGCAGGGCTACGATTTCTTCGAGCTGGCGGTGTCGGCGTCGGTGAGTACCGGCGAGATTGCCTGGCAGCCGGAGGTGTCGGCGACCTGGATCCGGGTCGACGGCGCGGAGATGTTCAAATGGTGGGTCTTCGAGTCGGAGGCGACCCTGGAGTCGCCGGTGACCTACGGGCAGCTTCCGGACGGGGCGGAGGTCGTCTGGCCGTTCGACGGGAGTGCTCCGGCGGCGCTGGCGAGTGGCGACCAGGTGGCGGTGTCGGCGTGGCGCACCGGTGAGACCGGGATCTTCGAGCTGCACACGGGGTCGACGACGGCGGAGTGAACGGGGAGGGGCGCGGTTCGGGGGTTACGCGTCGAGTCGCTGGAGGACGCCGCGCAGCGTGTCGGCGGTCTCGGCGGCCATCTGTTCGACGTTCTCGAGGCGTTTGAGCACGACCTCGAAGTTGCGGCGGCCGTCGTCGGCGACCTGGAGGTTGTCGGGCATGGCGCCGCGGGCGGTCGAGGCTTCGGATTCGAGGTCGTCGAGTTTCCGGCGGACGGCGGCCAGCTCGCGGAGGAGGTCGTTGCGGTCGCTCATGGTCGGTTCCGGGGTCGAAGGAGGCTCGATGCTCGTCATGTCTGGTCGTCGATGTACCGGGCGGCGAACTCCTCGGCCGGCATCGGGGGAGTGAACAGGTAGCCCTGGCCGAGCCTCGCGCCAAAGTCGGTGAGGATTTCGCGCTGCTCGTCGATTTCGATGCCCTCGGTGACGACCGAGAGGTCGCAGTTGCCCGCCAGTTCGATCATCGCCTCGACCAGGATGCGGTCGCGCTCGTTGCACTCGAGGTCGCGGACGAAACTGCGGTCGATTTTCAGCTCGTCGGCTTCGAGGCGGCGCAGGTACTGGAGGCTCGAGTAGCCGGTGCCGAAATCGTCGATGGCCACCCGCAGGCCGCCTTCACGGAGGGGTTCGAGTTTGCCGTCGCCGGTGACGAGGATGTTCTCGGTGATCTCGACGACGAGCCGGTCGAGCGGAAAGTCGGCGGCCCGGACGATCTCCTCGATGCGTTCGACGAGGTCGGGGGCGCGGTACTGGGTCGGCGAGAGGTTGACCGAGAGGCGAAACGGACGGGTGGGGTCGGCGAGCCGGTCGAGCCAGGCGGCGGCGTCCCGGGTGGCCTGCTCGAGGACCTGGTAGCCGATCGGGACGATCAGGCCGGTCTCCTCGGCGAGGGGGAGAAACTCGGCCGGCGACAGGAGGCCGTGATCGGGGTGTTGCCAGCGTACGAGGGCCTCGGCGCCGACGGCCTCGTCGCTCGTCAGGTCGACCAGGGGCTGGTAGCGGAGGACGAACTGCTCGCGGTCGACCGCCTCGCGGAGGGCGTTTTCGCGGTGGAGCTGGTCGGCGAACCGATCGTCGCGGTCGGCATCGTACCAGCCGACGGCGGTCTCGTCTTCGGACTGGGCGCGAGAGAGGGCGACGTCGGCGTAGCGCAAAAGCTCGTCGGCGTCGCGGACGTCCGGTTTGCTGGTGGCGATGCCGACGCTGACCTCGGGGTGGACGGTCGTCCCGGCGATCTGGCAGGGGGTGGTGAGGCGATCGATGACGCGGCGGCAGGATTGCTCGAGCTCGGAGCGGTCCCGAACGTGCTCGAACATCAACACGAACTCGTCGGCGCCGAACCGGGCGACGGTGACCCGCTCGTCGACGCAGGTGTGGAGGCGATCGGCGATGGTTTTCAAAAGCTCGTCGCCGCCGGCGCGGCCGAGGGTGTTGTTGACGACCTGGAAGCGCATCAGGTCGAAAAACACGACCGCCACTTCGCCGTCGGACTGGCCGGTGCGCTCGAGGGCGTGGTCGAGGCGGGTGCGATACAGCGTGCGGTTGGGGAGGCCGGTCAGGCCGTCGCGCAGCGCGCGTTGTTCGAGTTCGTCGCGGTGCTCCTCGAGTCGGCGCACGACGCGCTGGCGCTCGGTGACGTCGCGGACGACGCTGACGGCGTGAATCGGTTCGCCGGCCTCGTCGCGCTGCAAAAACGTGACGACGTGCTCGGTGGGGAACGTCGAGCCGTCGGCGCGCTGCATGGTGTACTCGCCGCGAAAGCGGCCGGTTTGCTCGAGGGGCGCGACGCTCTCGCGGTGGAAGCGCTTCCAGGTCCGCTCGTCGACGTGCAAATGCCGGGTGCTCGCGCCGATCAGCTCCTCGCGTTCGCGGCCGAACATCTCGGTGGCGGCGGAGTTGCACAGGGCGATGACGCGCTCCGGGAGGGTGACGACGAAGATGGCATCGCTGATCGACTCGAAGGTGGTGTGGACGAGTTTCTCGGCCGAGATGTCGGCCCCCGGCAGGTTGTCTGCGACGCGATCGTCGCCGTTGTCCGCGAGGATCGTCTCGGCGGGCGTGTCGTCTTCGGAGTCCATGGGTCGGTCCCTCCCTCGGGGCGGGGGCCGGCTGCGACGAGCGCGTATCGCGCAGGGATCGTCGCGGCGAACCCCCGGTGCGTCGGAATGTGCATCTCTGTGAGTATCACGCCTCGGCGAAATTGCGAACATGGCGGAGCTCCGATGCTCGGGCCGCGACACGTCGGTCCCGGTCCGGCTGTCCCGGATCGCTTCCGACGCCGCCGAGGTTCCGGAGACTCCGCTCCGCATCGGACGCGACACGAGTCGAGTCGCAAAACCTCCGATCGGCCGCGCTCGCGACGAGGCTCGAGTCGCAAAAATCGCGTGGTAACCACGCTCGCGACGAGGGTCGAGTCGCAAAACCGGCGCTCCCGAGCGCAACCCCCCAGGGGATGACCCCCCGTCTCCGCGCTCACGAGCGCTCGACTCGGCGCGAGAAATTCGTTTCCACCGCTCCAGAGCGGATTCTCTGTCAGTTCACCGTCGTCGAATCGCCGGTTTCCCCGCGATTTTTGCGACTCGACCTTCGAAAAAAGGGAGGTCGCCTCCCTGACACTTTTACTCGACCCTCGCCCCGAGCGCTCCCGAGCGCGGCCTCCGGGGGTCACCCCCCCGTCTCCGCGCTCGCGATCCCGGGTTTTGCGTCCCGCACTGGTCGCCTCGTGTGCGATCACGATCCGTCCATGTGCTCGAAGCCTGGATCGACCGAGCGAACGGTGACGACAGTCGTCTGGAGAGGGCGCCGTTCGAGGTCGTCGCGGCCGGGGACGAGCAGCCCCCCGAGGAGGTTCGCATGAGTCGGCTGGCGGAGATCGGAGACCGTATCCCCAAATTGGGGGGTTGCGTCGGATCGAGCCTGGACATAATCTCCAGACTCGCGCCGGGCGGTGAAGCGGATTAAACCCCCCCACACCGTCGAGCTGGCTTCCGTTTGTACACTCGCTCGTGCCCGGCGCACCCTTTTTTATTTCTTGCCGACAATGCAGCCGTTGGTCGAGACCCGTCGGGCGTCTTCGTTTACGTCGGGAGGGGAGGCGAGCGATCGCAGTCCGGTGCGACCGGCCGCGACGATCAGAAACACTCGACCTTCGCCGGCTGGCTTTCATCCTGCGAGGTCGTCCCGCGTCCGAGCTGGCCGTCCTCGTTGCGGCCCCAGCAAAAGGCGTCGCCCTCGTCGTTCCAGGCGCAGGCGTGGGCCCCGCCGGTGGTGACGCCGACGTAGTTTTTGGAGAGGGCGATCTCGTTGGGCGAGGTGTGATCGGTGGTCGAGCTGGTCCCGTCGCCGCACTGGTTGTCGATGTTCTCGCCCCAGCAGTACACGTCGTTGCCGGAGAGGCCGCACACGAAGCCGCCGCCGAGGATCGTATCCATGCCGCCGGCGTCGATCGAGTCGAACGACACACTCGTCGAGAGTTGCTCGGGCGTCTCGCGATCGCCGACGGAGCTGCTGTCGACGCCGAGCTGATCGTCTTCGTTTTGCCCCCAGCAGTACACGTCGCCGTTGCTCTCGCGCCCGCAGCCGAAGGCCCCGCCGACGGTGACCTGCACGAAATCGTGCAGCCCGGTCGCATAGCTGGGGCTGAGCTGATCCCCGTTGCCGGAGGCGTTGGCGAGCTGGGAGTGTTCGTCCTTGCCCCAGCAATACAGGATGCCGTTGGTCCTGGCGGCACAGGTGAAGTCGTTGTGGCCGTCGGAGACCGATTCGAAAGCCAGCGACGTGTCCAGCTCGTCGGCGGTGACGTTCTGGTTGGTGTTGCCGTCGCCGATCTGGCCGTGGTTGTCCTGCCCCCAGCCGCGGGGTTCGTCGCTGGGGGTCAGGCCGTGGTTGTGGTTGTCGGCGGCGGTCAGTTCGTCGAAATACGTCGGGGTGTCGGACTGGGTGCCGACCGGCTCGGGGGAGGTGGCGTCGTTGTCGGAGCCGAACCAGTCGCCGATCTGGGCGTGCTCGTTCGAGCCCCAGCAATACACGCCGTTGCTCGGGGTCTGCCCGCAGGTGTGGCTGGCGCCGAGCGCCAGGGTCTCGAAGGTCTGGGTGGTGTCGACTTCGGTCGGGGTGGAGCGGTCGGTGGTGGTACCGTCGCCGAGCTGCCCGTCGGCGTTTTCCCCCCAGCAATACGCCTCGCCGCCGTCGGTCAGCCCGCAGGTGTGACTCTCGCCGGCGAACAGGGCGTCGAAGTTGTTCTCGTCGACAGTGCCGTCGCAGTCGTTGTCGAGGCCGTCGCAGGTCGTTTCGTCGGACTCGTAGTCGGAGCCGTACTCGCTCGAACCGCAACTGGAGGGGAAGCTGCCGCCGGAACACGATTTGGTGGCGCCGTCGCAGACGCCGGTCTGGTTGTCGCACGGCTCGGTGATCCCCTCGTCGACCGAGCCGTCGCAGTCGTTGTCCAGCCCGTCGCAGCTCGTCTCGTCGCCGCTCTCGTAATCGGACCCGTACTGGCTGGAGCCGCAGGTCGGGTAACTGCCGCCCGAGCACGATTTGCTGGCCCCGTCGCAGACGCCCTGCCGTTTGCTGCAATCACGGGTCAACCCCTCGTCGATCGAGCCGTCGCAGTCGTTGTCCAGCCCGTCGCAGCTCGACTCCGTCCCCTCGTACTCGGAGCCGTACTCGCTGCCGCCGCAGGACGGGAAGCTGCCGCCCTGGCAGGTCTGCTCGGCGCCCTGGCAGACGCCCTGTTGTTGCCCGCACGACCGGGTCAGCCCCTCGTCGACGGTCCCGTCGCAGTCGTTGTCGAGCCCGTCGCAGATCGTCTCGTCGGATTCGTACTCGGCGCCGAACTGGTCGGCCCCGCAGCTCGGGAAGCTGCCGTTCTCGCAGGCGACCGCCGACCCGGCGCAGACGCCCATCTGGTTGTTGCACATCTGCGTGACGCCCTCGTCGACCTCGCCGTCGCAATCCTCGTCGGTGCCGTCGCAGGTCTCGGTGCTCGGGCCGACCTCGCCTTCGCACGGGCCCCATGCGCCGTCCTCCTCGCAGGTCTGCTCGCCCGGCTCGCAGATGCCCTGGCCGCGGGTGTCGGGATCGGAGGTGTAGCACTCCTGGGTGTCGCCGGGATCGCAGTCGCAGCCCTCGTCGATCTCGCCGTCACAGTCGTTGTCGCGCCCGTCACAGCTCGTCTCGTCGGATTCGTAATGCTCGCCGTATTGCTCCGCGCCGCACGAGGGGAAGTCGCCGTCCCGGCAGGCGATCGTCGCGCCCTCGCAGACGCCCTGCTGTCTGTCGCACTCGCCGGTGACCTCCTCGTCGGCCTCGCCGTCGCAATCGTCGTCGCGTCCGTTGCACGTCTCGCCGGCGTCCGCCGGGTGGCACTCCTCGTCGTCGGTGTCGGGAGAGTCGTCGTCGGTGTCGGGAGAGTCGTCGTCGGTGTCGACGAACTCGTCGCCGGCGTCGGGGAGAGTCCCGGTGTCGGATCCGCCCGCATCCTGGTCGTCCAGCAACGATCCCTGCGCGCAGCCGACGGCCGCGAGGAGGGCGGCGAGGGTCGTCGCGAGTATTGCATGCCTGCTCGAAGGCGACTCCATCGGGGACTCCTGGTCCAACGGACGAATCGGGCGCGGATCGGCGCACCGTACGTTGCCATGGGGCTATGATAGCGGTATCTCGACTCGGAACGACTGTCAAATTTCGGGAAGGAGTGTGGTGTGTCGCGGGGCGCGGGAGGACGCGGAGAACAACCAATGTTTGTTTGTCTCGTTCGCAATCCCCGGCCTTCGGCTCCCGTAGGTCGCCTGCGACCGGGGCTACGATAGTACTCGTAAAACAACGCATACCCCCCCGGCCTCCGGCTCCCGGGGGTCGCCTGCGACCGGGGCTACGATAGTACTCGTAAAACAGCGTGTAAGGACCCCGGCCTCCGGCTCCCGTAGGTCGCCTGCGACCGGGGCTACGATCGGTCCCTCCGGCTCCCGGAAGTCGCCTGCGACCGGGGGTACGATCGGTGCCTCCGGCTTTCGGTGGTCGCCTGCGAGCGTTGCGTCTGCGGGCATGGTCGGGAAAGATGGGGGAGAGGATGGACGTGTGAATTTCGCGGACGAGCCGGGAGTGACGTGAAAAGCGAGTTGGACTGGTCGGACTCGGTTCGGCTCGGGGCCTTCGAGCTGCGGGAGCCGATACGTCAAGGGGGGATGGGCGCGGTGTATCGAGGGCGTCACGTTCGGTCGGGGAGAGAGGCGGCGGTGAAGGTGATGCTCTCGGACCGTGCGCGCAAACCGGAGTATCGGCGGGAGTTTCACCGAGAGGTGCAGGCGCTGGCGCGGCTTCGGCATCCGGGGGTGGCGGCGATTTACGGGGACGGGACGGTCGGGGAGGCGGTCGCCGAGCGGGGGCCGGAGTCGCTCGTGGCCGGGGCGCCGTGGATGGCGCTCGAGCACGTCGACGGAGAGATGTTGAACGAGGCGGCCCCGCGCTGGGATTTCGCGCAGGTCGCCGGCCGGCTGGGCGAGATCCTCGAGGCACTGGCGCACGCTCACGCCCGGGAGGTGCTGCACCGTGATTTGAAACCGTCGAACATCCTGGTGCCGTCGGACGGCTCGCCGGTGGTGCTGGTCGATTTCGGCATCGCGGCGGTCTTCGAGGAGCCCGAGCGCCACGGTCTGCCGGAGTCGACCGGCGGGACGAAGGGAACGCCGACGTACATGGCGCCGGAGCAGATTCTGGCGAGGTGGCGCGAGCAGGGGCCGTGGACGGATCTGTACGCGTGCGGGTGTCTGGCGTGGCGCATCCTTTGTGGGTGCGCGCCGTTCGACGGGGAGACGACCAGCGAGGTGCTGGAGGCGCATCTGGAGCATCGGCGCGGGGAGTTCGAGCCGAGGGTGGCGGTGCCGGAGGGGACGGAGGCGTGGCTCGAGCGGATGATGGCGCCGCATCCGAAGGGGCGATTTCGACGCGCGGCGGATGCGGCCCGGAGACTGCGGAAGCTGGCGGACGAAAGGGTCGAGGGCCGGCGACCGGGGAGGGGCGTGCGGCGGCGGGAGGGGGAGACGGGCGGGTTCGAGACGGTGACCGAAAGGCTCGAGGCGTCGGGGACGCAGCGGCCGGTGCGGCCTCCCCGCGAGCTTCGGGACGCGCCGCCGATCCCGGCGGACTGGCGGGCGGGCGAGGAGGAGGGCCGGGAGCGGAACGCCTCGACGTTGGAGCTCGGGTTGTTCGGGCTGCGCGAGACGCCGTTCGTCGATCGGGACGCCGAGCGGGATCACATCTGGGAGCAGCTTCGCGAAGTCGAGCGGACGGGCGAGCCGCGGCTGGTGGTCGTGGTGGGGGAATCGGGGGCGGGCAAGAGTCGACTGGTCGACTGGATGGCGAGCCGTGCGCACGAGCTGGGGGCGGCGAACCTCCTGTGGGCGGTCCAGACCGCCGGTGGCGAGGGGCCGAGCGAGGGGCTGGCGGCGATGATCCGGCGGATCGTGCGCGGCGAGCGGCTCGGGCGTGGAGAGTTCTACGAGCATCTGTGCAGGAGGCTGCCCGGCCTCGAGGATCCGGGGGTCGGCCGGACGGTCGACGCCCGGGCACTGACCGAGCTCGTCCACCCGACCGACCCCGGGGCCGACGAGGTCGACGGCCCGAGGTATCGCTTCTCGTCGCCGGACCAGAAGCACGCGCTGCTGGTGCGTCTGATCCGGCGCTACGCCCGGGAGCGGCCGGCCTTCGTGTGGCTGGACGACGTGCAGTGGGGAGAGCTGGCGCGGGGAGTGGTCGAGTATCTGTTCGGCGAGGCGCTCGAGCCCCCGTCGGCGCTGGTCGTGGCGACGGTGCGTGCCGAGGCCCTGAGCGAGGCGCCGGGTGTGGCGGAGTGGGTCGAGCGGGTGGCGGCGCAGCCGCCGGGGAGCCGAGTCGAGCTGGCGCCGCTGGAGGCGGCCGAGCACCGGAGGCTCGTCGAGCGGATGCTGCCCCTCGAGTCGCAGGTCGTCGACCGGCTGGTCGAGCGCACGGAGGGCAACCCGCTTTTTGCGCGACAGTTGCTCGGGGATCTGGCCGAGCGCGGCGCTCTGGAGGCCGGCGAGCGGGGGTTTCGGCTCGTGGAGGGGGCGTCGCTCGACCTGCCGGAGGGGATCCACGAGCTGTGGCATCGGCGTCTGACCCGTCTGGTCGAGGATCTCGAGGTCGGGGCGGCGGAGCAGCTTCGGGCGGCGGTCGAGCGGGGGGCGGCGCTCGGTCGGGAGGTCGACCGCCGCGAGTGGGAGAGGGTGTGCGGGGAGTTCGACGCCGAGCAGACCGAGCGGCTGGTCGAGGCGTTGGTCGAGCGGGGGCTGGCCGAGCACACCGACCAGGGGTGGGCGTTCGCCCACGGTCTGCTGGTCGAGAGTCTCGAGCGTCGGGCGCGGAGGGCCGGGCGGTGGAGTCGCCATCACCGTCGGTGTGCCGAGATGCTCGAGCGCTGCTACGCCGATCGGCCGGGGCGGGAGGCGGCGCGGCGGGCGGAGCACTGGATCGAGGGCGGGCGGCCCGAGCGGGCGCTCTCCCCGCTTTTCGAGGAAGCGAGGCGGCTGCGCCAGCTCGGGGTCTACGAGGGGGCGTTGGAAGTTCTCGAGCGGCGCAGGGATCTGCTCGATCGAGTCGGGACGCCCGCCGACGCTCGCCGGCGCATCGAACACGACATCATGTATGCGATCTGCGAGATGTTCGCCGGGCGGGCGCCCGAGGAGGTCGCCGCGGCGCTGGAGGAGACGAGGCAGCGGGCGGAGCGTTGCGGGGAGGCGAGCCTTCTGGCGGAGGCGTGGGATGCCTCGGCGAGGTGTCGGGGGCGGGCCGGGGAGTTTCGCGAGGCGCGTCGATGTGCCGAGCGGGCGGTCGAGTGGGCGAAGCGAGCCGGCGACGACCGGGAGTTGGCGAAGGGGTTGCACGATCTCGGCTACGCCCACTATCTGCGCGGGGAGCTCGACCGGGCGGAGCGGTATCTGACCGAGGGTTATCGGTGCGCCGGCGAGGCCGACGCGAGGTTTTCGAAGCTCGAAGCGAAGATCGGCGTGGCCTGGATCGCATTCGGGCGCGGCGACTACGAGCGGAGCGAGCGTCTGTTCGAGGAGATCCTCGAGGAGAGCCGCGAGGCGGGGTTTCGATCGCTGGAGGCGCGTGTGCGCAACGGACTCGGCGAGGTGGCGCGATTTCGCGGCGAGGCCGATCGGGCGCGCGAATACTACGAAGGGCATCTGCGGCTGGCGCGAGAGCTGGGGCACGGGGCGTCGGTGGCGGTCTCGCACGAGAATCTCGCGCAGGTCGAGCTTCTGGCGGAGCGATTCGAGGAGGTCGAGCGGCATCTCGGCGAGGTGGAGCGGCTGAGACGGGAGCTGACGCGGACGCGGGAGGCGGCCGATGCTCTGAAGGTCATCCGGTTGACCCTGGCGGCGGGGGTCGGCGAGTGGGGGCAATTCGACGAGATCCTCGGGACCTACGCCGAGGGGTGGCCGGAGGATGCGAGGTTGCTGAAGGACCATCCGTGGTTGCTGGAGATGGCGGGCGAGTACGCCGACCGGGCCGGAGAGTGGGAGCGGGCGGAGCGGGTCCGGCGGCTGGCGCGGGATCTGTGGCGGGAGCTGGGGGACGAGCGGGCGGTCGAGCGGCTCGATTGAATGAGTGAGTAAGAAACGGCGTCCGTTGCCGCGATGAGGCCGGGGGGGCGAGCGTCGATGCGGATGGATTGGGCGACGGTGAGGTGTTGCAGTGGCGGGCTCGTGCGAGGTGCAAAAGCATTTGTAACTCGGGGGAAAGTCCTTTACATGCCTACGGTACGTTGGACAGTTCGAGTTTGAATCCCACGTAACAATGGAGGCTGAACGATGTTCGAAGGACGGAGTTGGACGAAGCTTTTGATGATGCTCGCGGCCAGCGGGCTGTTGTTTGCCGCCGGGTGTGGCACCGACACCGGCAACGGCGGGGACGACGATGACGACGGCGAGGAGATGCAGGATACCTTCTCCGGAGAGGACACCGGGATCGACGATGCCGGCGACGACGAGGACGACGAAGACGCCTCGATGGACGATGCCGGCGACGACGAGGGAGATGCCGACGATCCGGGAGATACCGGGAGCGGCGACGGGGGCGATGCCGGCGAAGAGGAGTTCAACTGTACGTTCTTCCCGGACGACTGCGGCGACGAGCAGCAGTGTCGGTACAACCCGCAGGCCGGCGAACGCGAGTGCATTCCGACCGGAGAAGCGATGGCCGGGGAGTCGTGTGGACAGCAGACGTTGTGTGCGCAGGGGATGACGTGTACGGGGACGTCGCAAGACGACCTGAGCTGTCGAACCAAATGCGATACGGACAACACCGAGGAGTTCGGGTGTCCCGAGGGCTCGACGTGCGTGATGATCGAGTACGAGTCGGGCGGTACGGCACCATACGGTGCGTGCCAGGAAGTCGAACAAAACTGTGACCATTATCCCAACGATTCGTGCGGCGAGGGCCAGAACTGCTATCCCACGCAGGGTGGCGGCGCGCAATGCATCGACTTCAACTCGGATGCCTCCGAGGGAGATACCTGTGACCCGAGTGCGGGAATCGATGGCCGGTGCAACGAAGACCAGTTTTGTGTCGGGACGGCGGGAGGCGGCGATTCGACCTGTCGCGACAAGTGTGACACGGAGGCCTCCTCTTCGGAGAACGCCTGTGACAGCGGAGAAACGTGCAACCCGCTGCAGGGCGACGTGCCGTTCGGCGTCTGCGCCTCCGGTGGCGGCGGAGGCTGATCCGTCCCCCTCCCATCACACGAACTGACCGACCCGACCCCGGGCCGCGAGAGCGGTCCGGGGTTTTTTGTGGCGCGGGGTTATTCCGACGAGCACGGAAGGCGGGTGAACTCGACGATCTCCTCGTCGTCGGCGAGGTCGACGACGAGATTGCCTTTGGCGGGGCGGCCCATGGCGGGGAGGTCGCCGGCGGGACGGCGGTGCAGCCGACCGCGGCTGGTGGTGACGACGAGGTCGTCGGCGGGCCGGCAGGGGGCGACGCCGGCGAGGTGGTCGTCGCGGTCGAGTCTGGCGAGCTGCATGCCGGCGCCGGCGCGGCCCTGCTGGCGGAATTCCTCGAAGTCGACGCGCTTGCCGAGCCCCTGTTCGGTGACGACGGCGACCTGCTCGACGCGGTGGGCGGAAAAGGCGCCGACGACGGCGTCGGTCTCGTCGTCGAGGTCCATCACGTACACCCCGACGGCCCGCTGGCCCATCGAGCGCAGCTCGTCGTCCGGAAAGTGGATGCCGCGCCCGTGCGCCGAGGCGGCGAAGACGCCGGTCCCCTCCGGGACGGACATGACGGCGACGGGCCGGTCGCCGTCGTCGAGCTTGAAGGCGACGCGCGGGTCGTGGTCCATCGCGTACTGAAACTCCGAGGCGTCGGTCGCCTTGCCCTTGCCGCGCTCGGTGACGTGCACGATCCGGCCGCCGTACAGCTTGCGGCGCGGGACGACGAACTCGAGTCGCTCGTCCTCCTCGAGGCCGAGCGTCCTGTCGAAGCGTCGGACCTCCTCGGCCCCCTTCCAGTTCGGGACCATCCTCGGCGACAGCGCGAAGTAGTGGCCCCGGTCGGTGAACAGGACCAGCCCCTCGGGATCGCCGACGTGGTGGACGTGGGTGATCGGGCCGGAGTTCGGCGGCAGCTCGAGGTGGGTCGGCGCGTCGGTGATCCGGAGGTCGGTGCCGGGGTCGATTTTGACGAGCGTGTTGCCGGCGGTGGTGACAAACAGGGGGTGGTCGGCGGCGGGTCCGACCGACCGGACGATCCGCTCGCTGGTCTCGGAGGAGTCGCCGCCCGAGCTGTCGGCGGCGGCGACCGAGGCGCACAGGGCGGTCGCCAGGGCGGCGTCCCAGCCGCCGAACGCCTCGGTGGCCGCCTCGTACAGGTCGGCGTGGACCGTCGCGGCGGTCGTCTCCAGAAGGTGGTCGGGGTCGTGTTCGTCGGCGACGTCCAGGAGGCGTTCGATGATCTCGGTCTCGTTCATGGGCACGGGGTCAGGTGGTCGTCAGGCGTTGGTCGAATTCGAAGGGTTGCGGTTCGTCGATCGCGATCCGGTCGAAGGCCTCGTGCGTCGGGTTGATCAGGAAGTTCGCCTCGGTCGGGATGACGACCGACGGGACGCGCAGGACGGCGGTCGCCTCGGAGTGCAGCCAGGTGTCGCCGAGGCGCTTGAGTTCGGGGTGGCCGGGGGTTCGCCGCCAGTCGTCGGGGAGGTCGTCGGCCTCGAGGCGCTCGACGGGAAGCTCCTCGGGGATGCCGGCGGGGATGGCGACGAAATCGGGCGGGGCTTCGACGACATCCAGGTGGACGAGCAGCTCGAGGGCCGACAAAGAGAGGTTCTCGGAGGTGTAGACGACGGGGTTGCCCCGGGAGTTCCAGCGGCCGCCGACGCGCCGGGCCCCCTCGCCGTCGAAGGCCGTCGCCGCGTAACGCTCCTTGCAGAGGCGCCACACGCGAATCACGTGTAGACTCCGTATTCGATGCGGGTGAGGGCGTCGTCGACCATCTCGGCGCCGACGTCGGTGTCGAACATCTCGAGCGGGACGCGGCCGCCGAGGGCACGGTTCGACTTTTTGAACCAGGCGACGGCGCGCTCGCGGCCCTCGAGCACCGACAGGGCGTGGGCGTAGACCCGGGCGATGCGAAAGACGCGGTCGGATTCGTCGGGTTCGAGCGACTCGGCCTGTTTGCGGCGGTTGAGGGTGCGGGTCGAGATCGAGAGGGCTTCGGCGAGCTCCGAGAGGCTCAAATCGAGCTCCTCGCGGAGGCGCTCGACGGCCCGGTACGGCAGGCCGGTGCGGATCTGGTCGACGTAGTCGAGTTCGGTCTGCGGCTCGTCGACCCCGAGCACGTCGCTCAGCTGGGGTGCGGCGGTCATGATCGCCTCCTGAGTGGGCCTCGACGCCACTTGTCCGAATGATATCGCCAGTTGGCGGGATTGCAAGGGGCGGTGGCCCCCCGGAGCCACGATCAGTCGATGCGGGTGGCGACCCACCCGGAGGTCGGGTTGGTGTTCGGGCAGCCCCGCGACTGCAGGGAGCCGGTCATCAGGCAGCCGTTGACGACGTCGGCTCGCCAGTCGACGTAGCACGATCCGGCCGTGAGGGTGAACGAGAGGGTATCGCCGCTGCGGCTCCCCTCGAGCGCGCCGCTCTGGCCGTAGGAGTTGGTGAACTGGCCGCCGATCGTCCCGTCGCGTTGATCGAGGGTCATCGTCCAGGTGCCCCAGACGCTGTCCTCGGCGACGAACGACCACCGCCCCGAGAGGTCCTCGTCGGATTTCGAGCACGACGGGGGCGTCAGACAGCCGGCCTGGACCTCGCGGGCGATCGCCGGCAGGGCGTCCTGGGCATCGGACGGGGCGGGCGAGAGGGTGACGTCGTAGGCGCCGGTGTAGACCTCGAGGCTGTAGGTCGCCGCTCCCTCCGGTCCGAAGACCGCACTCGTCTGCTCGCCGGTCAGCGGATCGGCGAAGACGAGCGCCGCGCGGTCGTTGGAGCCGGCCGAGTTGTCGGGCATCGGCCCGCCGTCGACGGTCACTTCGCCGCTGACCGTCGCGACGCCGAGATCGTAGTCGAGCCCGGAGGTGGTGCCGGCCTCGACCCCGCCCTCCAGCAGGGTCGTGGCGGAGGGCATGCTCTCCGGGATGCCGGTCTCGTCCGGCACGAACAGCACGTCGTACGCCTCGGCGTACAGCCGTCCCTCGAAGCTCGCTTCACCCTCGGCGCCGACCGACATGTACAGCGATTCACCGGTCTTGCGGCTGCGCACCTGGACCGCCCCCCGTTCTTCCCCGCCGCTACCGGCCGGCATCTGCGAGCCGTCGACGGTGAGGGTGCCCTGGACGTCGGCGATCTCGACATCGAAGTCGGTCTGCTGGGAGCCCGACGTGACCGAGACGTCGGTGGCGACGCCGGCGTCGATCGGGGGCAGCACGTCCTGGTCGTCGCCTCCGTTCGGTTCCAGCACGAGATCGTAGGAGCCGGTCGGCACCTGAACCTCGAAGCTCGCTCGTCCGTCGGCGCCCAGCGAGACACCCGTGCTGTCGCCGGTGTCTCGGTTGACAAACAGGAGTGTACCGCGGCCGGCCGAGTCGGAGTTGTCGGGCATGGTCGATCCGTCGACCGTCAGCTCGCCCTGCAGCACGCCGGTCGAGAGGTCGAAATCGCGGGTGTCGGACGAGGAGATCGAGACCCCCTCGGCGAGGGCCGCGTCGACGTGCGGGAGGACGTCCTGATCGGAGGGGCCGTTCGGAGCGAGGCGGACGTCGTAGGTGCCGGGGTATACCTCGAGGCTGTAGTCCCCGTCGCGGTTGTTGCCGATCGAGGCGCGGGTGGTCTCTCCGCTCGAGGTATCCACAAACTCGATGTGGCCGCGTGCCTGCGAGCTGCTCTCGGCGTTGTCGGGCATCGTCGAGCCGTCGAGCGTGACGGTCCCGTCGACGGTGACCGGCGAGACATCGTAGGTCAGGGTGCGTGAGCTCGTCAGATCGGCCGATTCGGCCAGTGTCTGCGAGTAGGCCGGGAGGACGTCTTGGCGGTGGCTCGAGGTTGGAGCGAGGCGGACCTCGTAGGTGTCCGCGAACAGTTCGGTTTCGAACTCGGCGGGGCCGGTGGCGCCCAGCGAGGCGCCGACGCTGCCCGTCGGGCCGACGAATTCGATGCGGCCGCGGGCGTCGCTCGAGGAATAGCCGTTGTCCGGCATCTCGGCGCCGTCGAGCGTGACCGAGCCGTCGACGGTGACCGTCGAGACGTCGTAGTCGAGCGAGGCGTCCGGCTCGATGTCGACGCCGGTGGCGAGGATCGTCTCGTGGCTCGGCAGGACGTCTTGAGCGTCGAGGTCGTTGGGGACCAGCCGGACGTCGTAGGTGCCGGCGAACAACTCGCCGTCGGCCTCGGCGGTGCCGTCGGTCCCGAGGCTCCAGGTGACCGACTCGCCGTTGTCGGGGTTGCGAAACTCGATCCAGGCGCGCGGCTCCGAGCCGGTGGAGTTGTCGGGCATCGTCCCGCCCTCGTAGCCGACCTCGACCGACACCGAGGCGGTCTGCACGTCGATGTCGACGGTCGTATCGTCTTCGATCGGGTCGAGGTCACAGGTGCGCTCGCAGGCCCCCGCTTCGGTACACGCCTCGAACTCCCCGCATTCGCCGCACGACTCGCCGCAATTCGGGTCCTCGCCGCACTCGCGGTCGCCGCATTGCGGCTGGCACTGCGACTCGCACCCGGAGCTGTCGTATTGCATGCAATCGTCGGCGCAGCTCAACTCGCCGGACCCCTCGTCGAGGCTCTCGCAGGTCGCGCCGTCGAGATTGTCGCCGTCGCAGACCTCGCCGTCGTCGATCTCGCCGTTGCCGCAGGTCTCCGGGGCCTCGCAGCCGCTCGTGTCGTACTCCAGACAGTTGTCGCTGCAGGCGAGTTCCCCGCCGCCGAATCCGAGGTCCCCGCAGGTCTCGCCGCCGAGTGCCGAGCCGTCGCACTCTTCGCCGTCGTCGATCGTCCCATCTCCGCAGCTCGCCGGGGCGCCGCAGTTCGAGCGGTCAAAATCAGTGCAGTTCGACCGGCAGGCCAGCTCGCCGGCGCCGTGGCCGAGCGACTGGCAGGTCTCGCCGCCGAGATTGTCGCCATCGCAGACTTCGCCCTCCTGGATGTCGCCGTCCCCGCAGACCTCGTCGACGATGACGGGCGAATCGGAGTCGTCTCCCCCGGTCTCCCCGCCGCACGCCGCGACCAATCCCACGGCAACACACACGAACGAACACAAAAGCAGCCGACGCATGGAATCCTCCAGATCAAGATATGATGTACGGGCATGCTATCGATACCCGGGCTGATTTCCGGTGTCAACCCGGGGCGCGGCGGGTTCCGGTCTCGGGGCGCCGGCGAGGGGCGGGGGAGGTGTTCGACGAGCAGCCGTGCGTGACCACGATGCCGGCGGGGTTCTGTCGTGAGGGTCGTAGGTCATGGAGTATCGGACGTGCAACGCAGTCGCCGCACTCGTCGTGTCGCTCGGTTTCGCCGGGGGGCTCGGCTGCCTGGATTACGTCTTCGAAGGGGAGCGTGCGGGAGGGGCGAAGGGAGCGTTCGAGCGCCCGGAGGATAGACGCCGCACGTTGCGCAAGGTGTGTCGGCGGGTCGGCGAGGTGACCGGAACGCTCCGCAGCGAGTCGCTCGAGGGCTGGAGGATCCGGATCTGTCGCGAAGGGGGCTGCGAGCGGACCGATCCGCGAAGTCGGGAGGTGTACGTGCGGCGGGCCGGCGAGCGGGCGAGCCACGAGTACGTCCACGTCTGTCTGTTCGCCTCGGGCCATCTCGACGGGCATCACGCCTGGATGCGAAAACACTGTCGATTTTGCCACGGTTCGCCGGCGTGTGCGGGGAGCTGCGGCGGCTCGGCGACGGTCGAATAGGGGCCGCGAGCGTCGGGGGGGGCTCACCCGGCGTCGGCCCGGCGCTCGAGGAAGCCGAGATACAGGCCGACCAGCACGAGGGCGGCGCCGCCGATGTCGGCGAGCCGGAGCGGGCGGGTGAAAAAGGCGACGTCCCAGACCATCGCCAGGGCCGGCTGCAGCAACAGCAGGAGGCCGACCAGCGAGGCCGCGAGTTTCGGCATCGCGGTCGTGATGAAGATCCAGCCGCCGACCTGGCAGACGACGCCGTACGCGAGCAGGGCGCCGCCGGTGGTCGGGGTCGGGATCGCGAAGCTGTCGCCCTCGAGGACGACGAGTGCCGCGAGGAACAGTCCGCACCAGGCGGTGACGTAGGTGAGGTTTGCGGCCGGCGAGAGGGTCGAGTCGGTACTCTGGGCGGCGCGCAGGGAGAGCAGATAGCCGGAGTAGGCGACCGCCGCCGCCAGGCCCAGGCCGACGCCGGTGAGGTAGCCCGACTCGAGGGCGCCGGCCTCGACGCCGACCAGCACCACCAGCCCCGGTAGCGCCAGCGCGACCCCCAGGGTGAACTTCCAGCCGATCCGTTCGTCGAACCACAGGGCGCCGATGGCCGCCATCACGAACACCTGGAGGTTGGCGAGGATCGTCGCCAGTCCCGGGCCGACGATGTGGATGCACCGGTGCCACAGGAACAGATCGAGGGCGAAAAAGGCGCCGACCGGCAGGAGGCGAAGCGCATACCGGGGGCCTCGCCACAGGCGCCGGTCGCTCGCCAGGCAGATGGCGAAAAAGACCGTCGCGCCGACGAGCATCCGGTAGAAGCCGGCGGCCGACGGGCCGACCTCGGCGATCCGCACCCAGGGGGCGGCGGTGCTCAAGAAGGTGGCGCCGGCGACCATCGCGGCGACGTAGCGCGAATTGTCGGAATCGAACAGATCCATCGTGGGGCGAGGCATAGCATATCACGATTTTCGATTTGAGCCGTCTCGTATGTTCGTAGGTTTGGGATTCAGGCGTCGCTCCCCGGCAAAGGGAGGCGGAGAGGGCGCCCGGACCGGGGCGGGGTGGGCGGACGGTGCGCCGCAGGGCGCCGGTCGGGCCACCTCGGGAGGAGCTTTCGGAAGTAGACGGTACCTGGTCAGGAGTCTCCATGAGACGCATCTGTTCTACGCGTCGTATTTCCGTCGTATTGTTCGCCTTCCTTCTCATTCAGTCGGCCTGTGCAGTGGCCGACGATTCCGACTCGGAGGGATCGCCGGATCAGCCTCCGGAATCCCAGCCCCCCTCCGAGAGCGCGCCCTTCGACGAGACCCGAGAACGCTCCGAGATCGATCGGACCCTTCGGCTGCTGATGCACGCCAGCGACGTCGACCCCCCGGAGACACGGGGGCCGTACGACGCGGCGGCCGTCGAGCTCGGACGCAAGCTGTTTTTCGACAAGGCACTCAGCGGGCCGCGGGATACCGCCTGTGCGACCTGCCACCATCCGCGCGCCGGGGCGGAGACGGGGGACGGGTTGGCCCTGGGGGTCGGCACCGGCGGGGAGGGGAGCATTCCCGACCGGCGGATGCCCCTGGAGCGCGAACTGGTCCCTCGCCACTCGCTCGCCCTGTTCAGCTTCGGGATCGAGGGGTGGGATACCCAACTGTGGGACGGGCGCGTCCAGCGGACCGCTTCCGGGGAGCTGGTGACGCCTCACGGCGAGAAGATGCAAGAGGGGCTCGACGGCCCGCTCGCGGGCCAGGCGATGCTGCCGGTCGCCTCCCGGGTCGAGATGCGCGGCTTTCCCGACGACGCCAATCCGATCTCACAGATTCCGGACGGTCGGGTCCGAGAGGTCTGGTCGGCGCTGATGGAGCGGCTGTTGAGCCACGAAGCCTATCGCGAGCTGTTCCGCGAGGTGTACCCCGACCGGTCCCTCGAGGATCTGAAATTTCGGGACGCCGCCAACGCCCTGGCGGAGTATCAAAAGTCGGCATTTACCTACCTCGACACCCCGTTCGACGAGTACCTCCGGGGCGACGACGAGGCCCTGACGCGTCGCCAAAAGCGGGGGGCGGTCGTCTTTTACGGGAAGGGAGGGTGTGCGAGCTGCCACTCCGGAGAGCTGACAACCGACCAGGAGTTCCACAATCTGGCCGTCCCCCAGATCGGTCCGGGCAAGGGCTCGACCAGACCGCTCGATCCCGGTCGCTACACCGTCACGGGACGCCCCGACCAGTTGTTCGAGTTCCGCACGCCGACGCTTCGCAACTGCGAGCTGACCGCCCCGTACATGCACAGCGGGGCCTACGAGTCGATCGAGAAGGTGATCGAACACCACCTCGACCCGAAATCGATGCTGACAAACTACGACGGTGCGCAGTTGCGGCCCGACTTCCGTGAGCGGTGGCGCGACCGCGAGGATGTCGAACGACGGCTTCTCGCGGGCCTCGACGAGCAGATCCGGCGACGGGCGGAGATTCAGCAGCAGCCGGATCACCCGATGTATGTCAGCGACGAGGAGGTCGACGAGTTGATCGCCTTTTTGCGGTCGATGACCAGTCCGACCGCCCGCGAGAAACTCGAGGAGGAAACCCCGGAATCGGTGCCGAGCGGCCTGCTCGAGGACGGGCGCGAGAGTCTCGACGCACTCCGTGCGGACGGCTCGTAGCGGCGAGACCGGCGAGGGGGACTATTTCTCGTTGCCGGCCTCTAGATTTGCCCGCCGATCGTGGCGGTCGGCAAGGCAACGGCGGGGGGCGGTCAGGCGACCCGGTCGATGGCGTCGATCGAGATGCCGAGGCCACTGCGCTGTCGGTCGGGAGCGTTCGCCGCCTCCTCCCAGTACAGGACGTGGCCGCGAGCGCGGAGGGTCTTTTCGCCGGCCGGCGAGACGAACGAGACGTCGACCGGTGTCTCCGGGGGGAGGCGCTCGTCGGTCGCCACGAAGATGTCGCCGTCGTCGACCCAGGTCGAGACGCCCAGCACGAACCCGTCGTCGGCGGCCAGGAGGACCGACGTCTGGAACGGAATGCGCCCGTCGGAGTCGGGCGGAAAGTCGGAGGGGATCGGCAAGTCCGGGGTCGCTGCTCTCAAGGAGGACCTCCAGGTCGAAGTCGAGGAGTCGATTGTCGGGCTATCGCCTCTGGTCTCGATCGGTATTCAAGACCCGTGCCGCCGCCGAGCCGGTTGGCGGAAGGCCGGAGCAAGACGGCGAATCGAGTGGAGATTCGTCCGGACGAGCCAAGAGGCCGGGCGGGGGCGAGAAGATGGCGGCGTGAAAAATTTTCGCGCGGGTGCCGACGACCGCACGATTTACTCCAACCACGGCGGGTCGGCCGACTCGGTGCGTCGGTCCGGCTCGAGGCCCGCTGTGGCACTGGCGCATCCTGTCGCCGGTGCTGCGAGCCACGGATCGATCCAGAGACTTCCGACAGGGCGTGGCTACGGCGAAGGGGGGTCGGCGAGGCGAAGATTGTCGACCCACAGTTCGGTTGTGCCGTGGTCGCCGTTCTGGCAGTAATTCGAGGGGAGGACGGCGAATCGGAGCCGGACGTCCCCGCCGGTCGGGATGCGAGCGGTGAGGGTGCCGGAGCGGGTCGTGGAGCGCCTTATCTTGAATTCGGTCCCGGGACACTCCTCCACCCGGTGTTCGTCGCCGGTATGGTTGCCGCCTTCGGCGACGATTTCTCCGTCGACCGAGACCGACCAGACGATCCATTCGTGCCACTGCTCGGCTCGCGACCGCCAGTCGAAGTTCAGCACCTGGGGGTCGTGGAGTTCGCCGAGGTCGATCGTCGCCGTGGCCTCGGCGCATCGGAAGATCTCGAGGTGCAGACGCCCGTCCGCGATCTCGCTGCTGGCGTTTCCGGACGACTCGAGTTGCCATCGCGAGGAGCCGGACTGTTGAAAATCCTCGCGAAAATGGGCGTTCTCGAGGATTTCGTCGTCGACGGGACACGACAACAGCCCGTCGTCGTCCGGAGCAGGCGCAGAGGGCGGGTCTTCGGGCGGCGGGGAGGTCTCTCGGTTCCGGGGAGAAGAGCTCTCCTCGTCTTCCCCGCCGGCTGACGGGGGGAGCCCCCCGGTGGTGACCAGGGCCGCTGCGCCGAGTAAAACGGCCGCGGCGACGAGCATGCCGCGCCCGGTGTTCGAGGAGACGAGTCGAGACATCTTGTGGGGCAGTCCGGCGTCGAGTGTGTCCGACTCGAGGACCTCGAGCGCCTCGCCGGCATCCGCGAACCGATCCTCGGGCGCAGGGGCGAGAAGACGGTCGAGAAACCGCCGGAAATCGCCGGGGAGATCGACGTGGTCGTGAAACTGCAGGCGGTTTCGCTCGGCGGGTAGATCATTCGGATGGCGGCCGCTCGCCAGGTGGACGGCCGTCGCGCCGATCCCGTACAGATCGGAGGCCGGCATCGCCCGCCCCATCAACTGTTCGGGCGGCAGATATCCCGTGGTTCCGATGATCGTCGACCCGCCCACCGTCTCCCGGCGCACCAGTTGCACGGCTCCGAAGTCGATCAGGGCCAACGACCCGTCCGGCCGTCGGACGATGTTCGAGGGTTTTACGTCCCGGTGGACGATCGGGGGTTCTCGCCGATGAAGGTCCGCCAGAATGCCCAGCAACTCCCGGGTCGTCTCCCGGACCTCCTCGGGTTCGAACCGTTCCCCCTGGTCGAGGAGCGTCTGCAGGTCGTCGCCCTCGACATACGCGTAGACGAGATAAAAATCGAGATCCTCGTCGTCCTCTCCCGGTGTGATGTGCTCGAGGTAATTCGGAGTCTGATCGAGGGTCAGGTTCCGGAGGGCGTCGACCTCGCGTTCGAACAG
>CAZRLK010000020.1:0-43970 GCA_964600555.1 uncultured Bradymonadales bacterium | reverse complement strand
AACCGACGCAACAAGAGCCGGAACAAGAAGACGACGTGCGCCAGCGATTGGCCGAGCCCGATCGCAGTGATACCGGGCTCGTGGAGACGGCCGACGACGAACCCGGCGACGAGTTTTACCGGACCCACCAGGTCCAGCTCGCTCGTACGCTCGAGCAGATCGATCTGGCGGACCACGTCCGCCTGATTTTGAGCGAGCCGAAAAACGAGATCATCGTCAACTTTCCGGTCGAACTCGAGGGCGGCGAGTTTCGGCTGTTCACCGGCTATCGCATCCAGCACAACAACATCATGGGGCCGTACAAGGGGGGCATGCGCTACCACCACGACGTCACCTTGGCGGAGGTGAAGGCGCTGGCGAGCGTGATGACCTACAAGTGTGCGCTGCTGGAGGTGCCGTTCGGCGGTGCCAAGGGCGGCATCCGGATGACCCCGTCGGATTATTCCGAGGTCGAGCGCGAGCGGATCACCCGCCGGTTCACCCACGATCTCGGCAACAACATCGGGCCCGAATACGACATTCCGGCGCCCGACATGGGGACCGACGGCCAGACGATGGTCTGGATGATGGACACGTACATGAACATGCAAAACCAGTTGATGAAAAACGCCCGTCGCCGGATCGTCACCGGCAAGACCGTCACCTCGGGCGGCAGCCGGGGCCGCGAGAAGGCGACCGGCCAGGGGGTCGTGTACTGCATCCAGGAGTGGGCCGACGAGCGGGGCTTTCGGCTCGACGGCTGCGAGTACATCCTCCAGGGATTCGGGAACGTCGGCAGCCACACCGCCCGGATCCTCTCGCGGCTCGGGGCCGTGTTGGTCGGCGTCCAGGACCACACCGGCTCGATTTACAACCGCGACGGGATCTATCCGCGGAAGCTCATCGAGCACGTCAACAGCAACGAGGGTGTCGCCGGCTACACCGGGGCCGAGGAGATCGACGACGAAGAGTTCTGGGGCATCTCGTGCGACATCTGCATTCCGGCGGCGCTGGAGCTGCAGGTGACCGAGGAGGTCGCCGAGCAGCTAGACTGCGAGCTGGTGGTCGAGGCGGCCAACGGGCCGACGACGCTCGACGCCGAGCCGGTCCTCGCCGAGCGCGACATCGAAGTCATCCCCGACGTGTTGGCCAATGCCGGCGGAGTGGTCGTCTCGTATTTCGAGTGGGTGCAGAACAAGCGCTCGGAGTCGTGGCAGCTCCAGGAGGTCGACAGCCGGCTGCACTTCATGATGAAGCGCGCCTTCCACGAGACCCGCGCGTTCGCCCGGGAGCACGGCGTCCCGAACCGCACGGCCGCCTTCGCCGTCGCGCTCCGGCGGCTGAACGACGTGTACACCGACCGGGGCGTCTTTCCGTAACGGCGGTATGGCGTAGGGAGTAGGGAGTATGGAGTAGGGAGTAGGGAGTATCGAGTTGGGGGGTGTTGAGTAGGGAGGGGGGCGCGTGACTTGTGGCTCTCGGGCCCTACAATTGTCGACCCGGTACGTCGCCGCCTTCGGTGACGTGCCGGGTTTTGTTTTGCGTAGCGCGTCAGCAATCGCGACTCGTCGCAGGCTCTCGAGATGGACGTGATTGGAGTCGATACCGGCGGCACCTTCACCGACGTCATCCGCCGCGGGTCCGACGGGACGCTCGAGATCTACAAGCGCCTCTCGACGCCCGAGGACCCTTCCCGGGCGATCGGCGACGGGGTCGGCGAAGTGGCCGGCGGCTCCTACCGGCTCGTCCACGGCACGACCGTCGCCACGAACGCCCTGCTCGAACGCGACGGCGTCCGGCTGGCGTTCGTGACGACCGCCGGGTTCGAGGACCTGTTGACCCTCCAACGCCAGAATCGCCCCGAGCTGTACGCCCTCCAGGTCGAGCGGCCCGAGCCGCTGGTCTCGCCCGGGGACAGCTTCGGCATCGACGAGCGGCTCGCCTACGACGGCAGCGAACTTCGGCCGGTGGATGACGAGGCGCTCGAGGCGCTGGTCGACAAGTTGCGGGAGGGGGGCTACGAGGCGGTCGCCGTCTGCCTGCTGCACGCCTACGCCGAGCCGGCTCACGAACGGGTCGTCGCCGAGAGGCTGCGCGAGCGGCTCCCGGAACTCGAGGTCTCGACTTCGAGCGACGTCGTCGGTGAGTTTCGCGAATACGAGCGCGCTTCGACGACCTGCGTGAATGCCTACGTGGCGCCGGTGATGAGCGAGTATCTGGCGCGGCTCGACGACCGGGTCGAGGCCTCGGACATCCAGGTGTTGCAGTCGAGCGGCGGGCGGGTCGACCTCGAGCGGGCAGCAAGGTTTCCGGTGCACACTGTTCTGTCGGGGCCGGCCGGGGGAGTGGTCGGGGCGCGGGCCGCCGCCGCCGAGGTTGGCCTCGAGCGGTTGATCTCGCTCGACATGGGCGGGACCTCGACCGACGTCAGCCTCTGTGACGGCGAGATCGAGGTGACCTCGCAGTTCGAGATCGACGGGCTGCCGATACGCGCGCCGGTCATCGACATCCACACGGTCGGAGCCGGCGGCGGCTCGATCGCGCATGTCGACCCGGGCGGGGCGCTGAAGGTCGGTCCCCGAAGTGCCGGCGCCGATCCCGGACCCGCCTGCTACGGCGAGGGGGGCACCGAGCCGACGGTCACCGACGCGCACGTCGTGTTGGGGCGCATCCGGCCGGGGCGGTTTCTCGGCGGGCGGATGAGGCTCGAGGTCGACCGCGCCGAGCGCGCCGTCGGGGAGCTGGCCGACGAGCTCGGGATGGGGCTCGAGGAGACTGCTCACGGGATCCTCGAGGTCGCCGATGCGGCGATGAGCCGGGTGCTGAAGGTCATCTCGCTCGAGCGGGGCCACGACCCGCGGGAGTTTTGCCTGGTCGCCTTCGGCGGCGCCGGGGCCCTGCACGCCTGCCGGCTCGCCGAGTCGCTCGACATGCGCCGTGTGCTCGTCCCGTGCAATCCCGGTCTGTTGTCGGCCTACGGGATGCTCCACGCCGACTTCCAGCGCCTCGAGACCCGCAGCGTGCTCGCTCCCCTTGCCGACATGCTCGCCGCCCCCGGGCGGCTCGGCGAGATCCTCGCCGGGATGGTCGACGAGGCGATCGGCGATCGCGACGACCCGGCGTCGTTCGATCTCGGCTGGGTCGCCCAGCTTCGCTACGCCGGCCAGAGCTTCGAGCTCGAGATTCCGGTCGACTGGGCGCACGACGCCGGGAGCTTCGCCGACCCGAGCGAGGCGTTCGCCGCCGAACACGAGCGGCTGTACGGGTACCGCGCGCCGGAGCGGACCGTCGAGCTGGTCGGCCTGCGGCTGACCGCCTCGCGTCCCGGTCCCGCGCCGGGCGGCTACGCGCAACTCGCTCCCGGCGCGGCCGGCGAGCCGGCCGACAACCACCGCGCCGAGGTCGGCTTTCGGTCCGGGAGCCGGGAGGCCGAGATCGTCGACCGACCCTCGCTCGAGCCGGGCGACGGGCTCGAGGGCCCGGCGGTGGTGACCGAGTACAGTGGCACGACGGTCGTCCCGGCCGGGTGGCGGGGTGAGAATCGACACGGGCATCTGTTGTTCGAGAAAGTGGACTGATCCCCGACCGATGGAGGCTCCAGACATGGATGCCGTCCAGCTCGAGATTTTCCGACAACTGTTCAGTTCAATCGCCGAGGAGATGGGCGCGACACTGATGCGCTCGGCGTTTTCGCCGAACATCAAGGAGCGCCGGGACTTCTCGTGTGCGCTTTTCGATGCGGCCGGCGAGATGGTCGCCCAGGCGGCCCACATTCCGGTCCATCTCGGGTCGACGCCGCTGTCGGTGAAGGCGGCGATCGAGGAGGTCGAGATGGGGACCGACGGGCACGCGATCCTCAACGACCCGTATCGCGGCGGCACCCATCTGCCCGACATCACTCTGGTGACGCCGGTGGCCGACGAGGGCGGCGAAGTGCGTTTTTACGTCGCCAACCGGGCGCACCACGCCGACGTCGGCGGGATCACACCGGGCAGCCTGCCGCTGTCGACGCACATCGATCAGGAGGGCACCCGGATTCCGCCGAGTCGGTGGACGGAGACCCTGCGCGACGAGATCGCCGAGGCGAGCCGCACGCCCGACGAGCGGCGGGGTGACCTGCAGGCCCAGCTCGCGGCGAATCTCCGGGGGCGCGAGCGGCTCGCCGAGCAGTTGCGTCGCCGCGGTGGAAAGCCGATCGAGGCGGCTGAGGCGCTGCAGGCCCACAGCGAGCGGTTCATGTGCGAGGTCCTCGCCGACTTGCCCGATGGGTCGTGGCGATTCGAGGACCTGCTCGACGACGACGGCTTCGGCCACGAGGATCTGGCGATACGCTGCCGGGTCGGCATCGACGGCGAACGTGCGACCGTCGATTTTGCGGGAACGGACGCGCAGACGGAGGGGCCGGTCAACGCGCCCCGGGCAGTGACCGTCTCGGCCGTTCTGTACGTCTTTCGATGCCTCGCTGCCGGGCAGATGCCGTCGAACGGCGGCTACATGCGCCAGATCGATGTCGAGACCGAGCCCGGCACGCTGGTCCACGCGGAGTACCCGGCGCCGGTCGCGATCGGCAACGTCGAGACCAGCCAGCGAGTGACGGACGTCGTCTTCGGCGCCCTCGCCGAGGTGATGCCCGAGCGCATCCCCGCGGCCAGCGCCGGAACGATGAACAACGTCACCGTCGGCGGCGTCGACCCGCGGGCGGAGACGGCCGGGGCGTTCACCTACTACGAGACGCTCGCCGGGGGCAGCGGCGCCGGGCCCGGCTACCCGGGGACCGCCGCCATCCAGACGCACATGACCAACACCCTCAACACCCCGGTCGAGGCGCTGGAGCACGCCTATCCGTTTCGCGTCGCCGGCTACCGGCTGCGCCGAGATTCCGGGGGCGCCGGGCGATTTGCCGGCGGCGACGGACTGGTGCGCACCTACCGGTTCGATTCCCCGGCGACGGTGGCGCTGATGACGGAGCGTCGCCGCCGCGGGCCGTGGGGATTGCAGGGGGGCGAGGCGGGCGAGCCGGGGCGCAACGTGCTGGTGCGCGACGGGGAGGAACGACAGCTGGCGCCGAAATGCAGCGTCGAGGTCGACGCGGGGGACGAGGTGCGAATCGAGACGCCGGGGGGCGGGGGGTTCGGGGAGCCGTGAGTGGGGAGAGCGGGGGCGGCCTCAAAAGCGGGCGCGAAATCCGATCGACCGGGGGGTGACGACCGGCCGAAACGCCTGCCTCTCGGATGTCTCCTGCTCTGACGTCGACCGGCTCGACTCCCCCGACGGCTCGAGTCCTTTGCCGCGCAAAAACAGCACGCCGCCGGTGATCGCCGCCGCCGCCCCGAGCGCCGTGAACCCGATCCCGATCTCGCGCTGGCGGTGGCCCCGGTATACCAGCGCGTTTTCGCGATCCGGATCGTAGTAGCCGTCGCCGGTCAAATCCTCGGCCTCGGCGAACTTGTTGGCACTCAGCCCGAAAAACAGACCGCCCAGCCCCAGGACGGGAATCGAGGAGAGCCCGGTGATCAGCCCGGCCTTTTTCCACTGCCGGGAGCTGGTGTCGAAACCGGCGCGCGTCGGATACAGGTCGACGGCGATCGTCTCCGGGTTCGAGCTGGCGGCCAGTTCGCGGCGGACCCGGCGGCGCCGGTGGTCGGCGTGGTCGAAGGCGAATCGATACTCGGCCTCGCGCAGCCGGACCTCGGTGGGGGTTTGGCCGAGCTCGACCCACTGGCCGTTCGACAGCTGCAGGTGCACCGACGCCCCCGACGGAAACGACCGGAGTTTCGTGTGCGCGGCGTCCTGGTCGAGATCCCGGCCGAGCTGCTCGAGTCGTTTCTGGATCTTTTCGGTACTCTGGCGATCCGGTTCGGCATTGTCGAGGAACGTCTCGTAGTAGGATTTTGCGACCTGGTAGACGCCGAGTTCGTGCAGCGACCGGCCCATCGCCGCCCGGAGCGTGTCGGAGCGGTCTTCCTGGTAGGCCCGGTGATAGAAGGTGTAGGCGCGGGCGTACTTCTCTTGTTTGAAGCAGGCGACGCCCAGCAGGGTGAGACTCCGTGCGTCGGTCTCGCGGTCGGCCGGCACGTGGGAGGGACACTTCCCGTCGGCGCCTCCGTCCCCCGGCAGCTCCTCGCCGGAGTCCTCGCCCGCCCAGGCCGCCGAGGCGCTCGAGGCGAAAGCGAGGGCGAAGGCGAGCAGTCCGGCGGCGACGCCCCGACCATCCAGACGATTGGGCAACGTAGGTCTCAAGGTTCGACAGACTCCCGTCGTTGCGCAGCCATACTCAAGACCAGTGTACGAACCACAACCCGCCGCTGGCAATCCCCCGTCGGCGGGGCGTTCCCGAGTGGTGAGGAAAACCGGGAGCGTGTCGGGGGGAAACCCGAGGACCGAGTGGGCCCCGATGCGTCGGTGGTTCGGGAGGCCGCGCAATTGCGCGCACGGAGGGGTTGACCTATAGTCGAGAGGGGCGTTTCAACCCGACAGGCGACGCGACTTTCACCGCTGGCGACTGTGGCGGATGCACCCCAAAACTCCGAGGGGAACGTCTCCGAGGAGCGCATCTGCTGGCAGTGCGGGGAGACGTACGCCGGCCATCTCGAATTCTGCCCGGAGGATGGCTCGCAGCTCGTCGAGATCGATCCGGCCGAGACCAAAGACATGCTGGTCGGGCGGGTCTTCGATCACCGATTTCGCATCGTGCGCAAGCTCGGGGAAGGGGGGATGAGTCGCGTGTACGGCGCCCGGCGTCTGGAGGGAGAGGGGCGAGTGGCGTTGAAGGTGCTCAAGGCGGACTTTCTGCGCGATCCGGAGGTGCGCAAGCGCTTCATGTACGAGGCGCGGGTGATCGCCAATCTCGAGCATCCGAACGCCGTCGATCTGTTCGATTTCGGCCAGGCGCCCGACGGGAGCTTCTACATGGTCATGGAGCTGTTGCACGGGGAGAGCCTGGCCGACCGGCTGGATCGGGGGGCGCTGACCTACCGCGAGATCTTTGAGTTTTTGCCGCCGATCTGCGGGGTGCTCGACGAGGCGCACCAGCAGGACGTCATCCACCGGGATCTCAAGCCCGAAAACATCTATCTCGCCGACAAGGGCGGGGAGTTGGCGGTGCCGAAGCTGCTGGATTTCGGGATCGCCAAGCACCTGCGCTCGCGGACGATGACCAAAAACGACCAGCTGTGGGGGACGCCGGCGTACATGAGTCCCGAGCAGGCCTCCGGGGAGGCGGTCGCGGGGACGGCCGACATCTACGCGATGGGCGTGATGTTGTACGAACTCGTCGCCGGGGTGCTGCCGTTTCGGGCGTCGACGGCGATGGGCTATGCGGTCAAGCACATGCACCGCGAGGCCGAGCCGATCGCGTCGCTTCCGGGAATCCGCGACATTCCGGAACGGCTCGACGCGTTCATCCTGCACATGATCGACAAGGAGCCGGGGGAGCGGCCGCCCTCGATGGAGCGGGTCGCCCGGGAGCTGCGCAACATCGAGCGCGACGTCTTCGACGCGAGGCTGCTGGGGACGATCCCGGCCGATCAGGTCGACGAAAGCCAGCTCGAGGCGCCGTCGGACGAAGAGCCGAAGGCACCGGGGGAGGCGGGGGCTTCACCCGAGATCGACGAGGCGCTGCAGGATGCGCACACGGCGTTGATGGACCAGCCCGAGGTCGAGAAGCGGGCCGACCCGGCGCCGTCGAGCGAAAGGCCGCGCGGGTCGGGAGTCGCGCGGACCTCGGGAGTGCCGGGTGGGAGTGCGCGCCACGGCTCGGAGTTCGAGACCCAGCCGACGGCTGCCCGGGAAGGGGGGGCGGTGCGACCCTGGTTTCGGCGCCCTCGCCCGCTGATCGGGCTGGCGCTTCTGGCCGGGGGCGCGATGATGACGGCGTATTTCGCGTACGCCGAGGGATGGGAGGCATTCGGCGGGAGTGAACCGTCGACGCAGGCGAACGCGACCGCCCAGGGCTCCCCCGCCGAGGAAAGCGACGAGAGTACCGCTCATGCAAGCGATGCGGCCGGATGGGCGGCGAACGTGGGCATCAAGGCCCGGGCGATCGCCTCGTCGGTCGCCGAGCAGCGGCGGGCGGCCGCCGTACAGGAGGAGGAGGACGGCGGGGGCGACGACGAGCCGCCCGAGGAGACGATGGAACTCGGCGGGGACGGGGAGGCCGACGAGGAGGACGAAGAGATCGAGACGTTTCAGCTCGAATCGGATTCCGACGGGGCGGACGAAAAACGCGCGGGCGATTCGCGAGAGGAGCCGGCGCAACCGCACTCCTCTCCCGAACCCGACGGGCCGTCCGAGTCCGGAGGGGAGTCCGAATCCGCCGGGCGCGAGGGCGAAGACAAAAAAGAGGCCGCCGCCGCCGACCGGGAGTCCTCCGGCGGCGACGACGGCAACGTCGACGAGGTACTCGAGAGTACGTTTTGAGCAGATGTCACTGTTTCGGCGAGAAGCTGTACGGTTTGCGAACTTTGGCGGCTCCGCCGGTCGGTTTCGGGAAGCTCCAACCCTCGGCGAGTTGCTCGAGGCACTGGTTGACCTCGTCGCTGCGCAGGGTATCGGGCTGGGCGTCGACCGAGGCGACCGACCCGTCGGTAGAGATGGTGATGCTCAAAAACAGCCGCCCGGCGAGGTTCGGGTCCTTTTTGAGTGCCCGCTCGTAGCATTTCTGGGCCTGAGCGGAGTACTTGCCGAAGACTTTCTGCAGTTCGGCGGTCTTGATCGAGCCGTTGGTCTCGCGCGGTTTGTTGGCGATGTTCGGCTGCGGGTCGGGGGCGGGTTCGTCGGGGGTGTTTTCGGCTTCGAGATTCCCCGCCAGGTAGCGCGCGTCATCGTTGACCGAAAGGGCCAATGAGACGGCCTGCTCGTCGGCCTCGTCGGCGGCCTTTTCGCGATCGACCCCGGGATCGCGCTCGGCGGTCTCGGCGTCGGTGGCGTCGGGGGCGGTCTCCGGAGGTTTTTCTTCGCAGCCACCGCAGCCCCCGGCGACCGAAGCAACCAGGAGACCGAGGACGAGGGCCAGGGGGCGTCGAGACGTCGGGTGTTTCGGTTTTGACATGTCGGCAGGCATCCATTTAGGCGAAACTCGAATCGAGGTCGGCCCACGGTACAATGCGGCGACCGCGAACTTCAAGTTCTCAACCGACCGGTAAACCTCTCGGGCCGGCGTACCCACCCGTCGGCGAGGAGATCGGCATGAGCGACGAGACACAGACGCACCGCGTCGAGATCGACGACCTCGCCCACGGGGGAGAGGGGGTCGGCCAGTTGCCGGACGGGCGCGTGGTGTTCGTGCCGCGCACGATTCCGGGGGAGGTCGTCGAGGTCGAGGTGACCGAGCGCAAGCCGAACTTCGCCCGGGGGCGGGCCGTCGAGTTCCACCGCGAGTCCGACGAGCGCGTCGAATCGGAGTGTCCGTACTTCCCGGAGTGTGGGGGATGTCAGTTCTGGCACCTGCCCTACGAGCGGGAGGTCGCCTACAAGAGCTCGGCCGCCTTCGAGACTATCGAGCGTTTGTGTGGCGAGGTGTTGCCCGCGCCTTCGGTCGTCTCTGCGCCTAGCGATCGGCGCTACCGGACGCGCGTGCGCTTTCACCGACGGCGTGTCGGCGACAGCGGCGAGAGCGACGACTGGAAGATCGGGTTTTTCGGCCACGAAAGCCACGATCTGGTGCCGGTCGACGACTGTTTGATCAGTACGGAGTCGGTCAACCGGGCGCGCCGCCAGATCGCCTCGGGGGCGGAGGATGTGGGGGACGTCGAGTTGTTGATCGAGACGGCGGATGCCGACAGCTCGGTCGTCACGCTCGTACCCCAGGCCGGCGCCCCCGAGACGCCGCCGGAGTCGTTCCGGGCATTCGCCGAGGCGCTCGAGGAGTGCGAGGCGATCCGCGGGGTCCGATTCGTCGGCGACGAGCGCGACTGGGTGGGCGGGGACGTCTCGGTCGACGGGACGGAGCTGATGGCCGAGCCGCCGGTCGAGACGATTCGCATCCCGGCCGGTCTGTTCCGCCAGGCGAACCCGGCGATCAATTCCCGGCTCGTCGAGGCGGTCCGGGAGGCGCTCGAGGAGGCCGGGGCCTCGGAGGTGCTGGAGCTCTTTTGCGGGGTCGGCAACCTGTCGTTCGCGCTGCGCGAGACGGTCGACGGGTTGCTCGGCGTCGAGCTCGATGCGACGGCGGTCGAGATGGCGGAGACGATGGCCGAGTTCGCCGGCCTCGAGCATCTGGCGTTTCTGGAATCGGATCTGTCGGAGGGGCTTCCGAGCCTCGAAGTGCTCCAGGCCTACGAGTACGACACGGTCGTGCTCGACCCGCCACGAAGCGGTGCCCCGGACGTCTGCGAGGAGCTCGCCGGGGTCGAGGCCGAGACGCTGGTCTACGTCTCCTGTGCTCCGGCGGCGCTCGGGCGCGATCTCGCCACGCTCGTCGACGGGGGCTGGCGAGTCGAGGAGCTGACGATGTTCGACATGTTCCCGCGGACCTCGCACCTGGAGGTGCTCTCGGTGCTGAGGCATTCGGGGAGCTGAGCAGGAGGGCAGGAGGCCGGACTACTCGTCGCTGCCGGCCTGCTCGCGCGGGGGCTCGGCCACGAGCCCGGTGTCGGATCGGTGTTTTTCGAGTGCGCCGGAGACGGTGTCCTCGAGCGACTCGACACTTCGTTTGAGCCTGTCGATTTTCGGGTCGACCGATTCCGGCCGTTCGATGGGGGCCGGATCGTCGCAGGCAGCCGCCACGAGGAGCGCGGCGAGAAGAGAGGCGACGCTCAGGCGGGGGAGATCAGCGAGCCTTGCGAGCGGGGTGTCGCTCATGCTTTTCGAGACTCTCGGAGAGGATGTACGGGATCTCGCCGTCGGAGATGTTCTGGATCAGTTCGGTCACGCGGCTCATCAGGGCGTGCAACTCCGGAAACGAGGCCATTTCCGAGTCCCAGAAATGAAGGCTCGAGTAGGTGCCGGCATCGCGGTCCGAGAAGCGGAGGTGGACGTTCTTTTCGTCGCCCTCCCGGTCGCGACGCGCCGGGTCCGCCTCCCAGAACGGGTGGTCGCGGAGCAACTCGAAGAGGCGCTTTTGGTCGGGCCAGGTCAGCTCGACGCTGTACAGCTTTCGGTCGTCGTCGTTGCGCCAGCCGAGAAGCGTCCATCCCGACCCGGAGACCTGGAGCGTGGTCATGCCCTGTTCGAGATAGCGTCCCCCGATCTGGCAGAAAAAGTGGAGGCCCTTCGTTTTGCGATCGTCGATGGCCTCCTCGAGCCGCCTTTCCAGGATCTCCTTCGGATCGGACACGTGATAACCTCCGAGTTGTACCTCGATAGCCGCGTGATTCTTATAGTGAGCCGATCGCGGGATCGTCAAGGGCGGGAGGTGGGAGGTGTGGATTCGGGGGATCGAGGTCCATCGCCCGGGACCCGTTGTGACCGGGGGTGCCGCACCCGGGAGGAGGCGCGAAACCGAAGCGATCGACCGTGTCACGTTGACACGCAGTTTGGAAGTCTTCTACACATGCTGCGGTCGTTCGCGAGCCGCGCGCGACCCGCGATGTCGGCGGCGGGAGCTCCGCCGTCCTGCAAGTCCGGGCCACCCGCCGGGGTGGTCTTCCCACGGTGAGAGAGGCGAAATGACCGAGCCATCGACCGGCGACGAGCAATCGAATGCCGATCCCGAAGCCGAATCCGACGGCGGTGAGCCGCGAGATGGGGATCGAGACGACGGGCAAACGGGCGGGGATGGGGGTACGAGGTTCACGCTCGAGATGTTGCCGACGCTCGGTCCCGGCGCCCGTGAACGATGGGGCGATCGTGCCGTGGTGATGGGGCTCGCTGCTTTAGTGCTGATCCCGCTGCTCGGCGCCTTCGGCCTCTGGGATCCCTGGGAGACGCACTACGGCGAGGTCGCCCGCCAGATCACCGAACGCAACGACTGGATCAGCACCTGGTGGGGGAGCCACTGGGAGGATGCCCAGGGTCAGACCGAAGGGTCGTATTTTTACTCCAAGCCGATTTTGTTGATGTGGTCGATCGCGATCGGCCTCGAGCTGTTCGGCTTCTCGGAGTGGGGCGTGCGGCTCGGTGTCGTGATGATCGCGATCTTCGTGCTCGGCATGGTCTATACGATGGGGGCGAGCATCTTCCGGCGACGGACCGGCTACCTGATGGCTGCGGTGCTCGGCACCTCGCCGTTTTTCTTCTTTTTGAGCCGACAGGCCCAGACGGACATGCCGTTCGTCGGGCTGATGACCGTCGGATTGTGCTTTTTCATGATGGGGGTGTTCGGCGAGGACCGAAACGAGCCGGCCGACAGGGTCGGCTACGGGCTGACCTTCGGGGCGTTCGGACTTCTCGCGATCCCGCAGATCTGGCTCGTCTTCGTCGGGTTGTCGCGGTGGCGGGGCTGGGAGCAAAACCCACTGATGTCGCGGCTGACCGACTCGGTGGCGACGAGTCTCGGTGCGGGAGGCGCCCCTCTCGCGATCGGCCTCGTCCTCGCGCTCGCCGGATTGTATCTCGGTCGGACCGAAACCGACGAAGCGCGTCGCAGGCGCCGCCGGCTCGGCTGGATCGCGCTGGCGGTCGTCTGGATTCCCCTGGTGATTTTGCTGGTGGCGGTTCTGGTCGTCAGCCAGGCCCCGCTCCAGGACCTCAACGGCTGGTTCGTCTGGGGCCCGACCCAGGCCGCCCTGTACGGCAGTTGTTTTCTCGGCGCCCTGTATCTCACCCTGGCGCACCCGTTCCGCGAGCGACGCTGGCTGTACCTGTTCGCCTTCTACATTTTCACGGGGCTTGCGACGCTGTCGAAAGGGCTGCTGGGCTTTCTGCTGCCGGGATGCGTGCTGTTTTTCTACATTCTGCTGACCCGGGAGTGGCGGATGCTCAAGCGGGTCGAGCTGGGGGCGGGGCTGCTGGCGTTCGTGGCGGTGACCGTCCCCTGGTATGCGGCGATGCTGATCCGGCACACGCAGGGCTTCTGGCAGCGGTTTTTCGTCCACGACCACTTCAAGCGGCTGGCCAGCGGCGTCCACCAGATCGACACGGGCAGCTTCGAGCATTTCGTCCGCTGGCTCGGCTACGGGCTGTTTCCCTGGACGGCGATGCTGCCGGCGGCGTTCGGACAGTTTTTCACCGGCCGGGGGCTGTCGCTGGAGGACGACCGGGGGAGAGCGCGGCTGATGCTTTTGCTGTGGGCGACGATCGCGTTCACGCTGTTCACCCTCTCGAGTACCAAATTCCACCACTACGTCTTTCCGGCCGTCCCGCCGTTGGCGCTGCTGGTGGCACTCGCCATCGACGACGCCTTCGACCGCGAGCTGCCCGAACCCTGGCCGCTTTATCTGCTCGGCGTCGGGATCTTCGCGCTGGTCGCCTGGGATCTCGTCCACGATCCGAGCACGCTCAAGGACATCTTCACCTACAAATACGACCGCGAGTGGGACGGCGAGACGTGGAACGGGCCGTTTCGCATCTGGCTGACGGCCATCGCGGTCCCCGGGGCGCTCGGGCTGATCTGGTTCCTCGCCAAAAACCGGGTGATCCGCAAGGTGAGCTTCGGGCTGGTGTTCGTCTGTGCGCTCGGCATGACGCTATTCGGGCTCGACGTGTACATGCCGACCATCAGCAGTACCTGGAGCCAGAAGGGCGTCTGGGACGCTTACTACAGCCACTGCGACCGGCTCGAGGTGCCGGAGGATCCGACCGAGCGCCAGAAGCTGTGCTCGGAGCGGGGCGACTGGGGGATCTGCGAGTATTATGACGACAAGAAACGCTACTGCGAGCAGGAGGCGATCGCCTACAAGCTCAACTGGCGAGGCGAGACCTACTACACCCAAAACGAGGTGATCCCGGTCCGCGACGACGACGACTGGGATGCCTTCGTCGATCGCCGCGACGACGAGCCGTTTTACGGAATCATGCAGCGGGGACGCTACCACGGCGGCTTCAAGCGAAGCCTCCCGTCGAAGCTCCGCGGCAAAAGCTGCATCATCTACAAAAAGAACATCAAATTCGTCCTGATCAAAGTCCCGTGTACCGACCGGGACAAGCGGCGGGCCGAGCGGATGTTCGGGACGGAATTCGACTGAACGGCGAGGCCGCTCGGCGCTTCTGTTCTGGGCGGATCGATGCTACGGTTTCGGGCCGCTGAACAGGGAACTCCCGCCACACTCACCGGACGAAAGTACGCGAGTTCGAATTGTTTCGCGCCAGACTTGGAGAGTGAAATGACCGAAGAAGCCAAGCTGATTCTCAATGGACAAGAATACTCCTTTTCCGTCGCCGAAGGGACCGAAGGCGAGCTCGGGATCGAGGGGTCGAAGCTCCGCGGAGAGACCGGGGCGATCTTTCTCGATCCCGGTTACGGAAGCACCGGTTCGTGCGAGAGCGAGATCACCTTCATCAACGGGGAGGAAGGGGTCCTGCGCTACCGGGGCTACCCGATCGAGCAGCTCGCCGAGCAGGTCAGCTTCGAGGAAGTCATCCACCTTTTGGTCTGGGGCGAACTGCCGACGAGCTCGCAACTCGCCGAGTTGAACGAGCGGCTCGACGCGCACGCCTACCTGCCGGACGATGTGGAGTCACTGCTCGGGTCGCTGCCCGCCGAGGCGCACCCGATGTCGACCCTGCAGACGCTCGTCTCGGCGCTGGGGACCTACTATCCGGACGACGACGAGGACGAGGCGATATACCGGCTGATCGGAAAGTTCAAAGCACTCGCCGGCGCCATCCATCGTCGCCGGGAAGGCGAGCCGTATCTCACCCCCGACTCCTCGCACTCGTACGCCGGCGATCTCGCCAATTTGATGTTCGGCGACCCCTCCGGCGACTACGAGGTCCCCGAGGTCGTCGAGACGGCGCTCAACAAGCTGTTGATTCTGCACGCCGACCACGAGCAAAACTGCTCGGCGTCGACCTCTCGGATGGTCGGGAGCGCGCGGGCCGACCTGTACGCCTCGGTTTCGGCGGCGGTCGGAGCGCTGTCGGGCCCGCTGCACGGCGGGGCGAACCAGAAAGTCATCGAAATGCTCCAGGAGATCCACGAGTCGGACAAGGATGCCGACACGTTCGTCGAGATGGCGAAGGACAAGTCGGAGGACTTCCGGCTGATGGGCTTCGGCCACCGGGTCTACAAAAACTTCGACCCGCGCGCGAAGATTCTGAAATCCTCGGCCGACGAGGTCCTCGACGAGTTGGGCAAGGACGACCCGTATCTCGACATCGCCCGCAAACTCGAGGAGGCGGCGCTCAACGACGATTACTTCGTCGAGCGTCGGCTGTACCCGAACGTCGACTTTTACAGCGGCACGATCTATCACGCGCTGAACATTCCGACCGACATGTTCACCGTGATGTTCGCGCTCGGCCGCCTGCCGGGCTGGATCGCCCAGCGCCGAGAGATGCTCGAGGAGGGCCAGCGCATCCACCGTCCGCGCCAGGTGTATGTCGGCGAGTCGGAGCGCTCCGTCCCGTCGCTCGAGGAGCGCGGCTGAGGAGACCGGCGAACGTGTGATGGAGTACGAACCCGGGCCGGAGACGGTCCGGGTTTTTTAGTACGAGAGGATGGTCGGAGGTTGGACTACTCGCCAAAGAGCGACGGCTGGGTCGGTTCCGCCTCACCGGGCGCCTGGTCGGCCTCGGAGGAGTCGTCGACGAGCCCGATTTGCATCTGCGGATCCGGCAGATCGCCGCGTGTGCGGCGCAGCGCTTTGCGCAATTCGTTGGTCAGGCGGGTCGTCTCCGAGAAGGCGTGGCCGAGGTCGGAGCGAAAATACGACAGAGCGGCGGCCAGTCCGTCGAGCGCCTCCAGGAGGTCGTTCCCGCAGGTCTCGTCGTAGTCGGTCCGGATGCTCTCGAGTTTTTCGACCAGGGTGTCGACGCGGGACTCGAGTTTGGCGAGGCGGGTGTCGGGGCGCAGCTCGGACCACTGCTCGCGTGTCAGCTCCCGGCGCAGGTGGTCGAGCAGTTCGTCGCGGGTCATCGACTCGGAGTGAGAGCCTCGGGAGAGGAAAGTGATCCCCGGCGCCGTGGCGGCCACCGGGGAGAGCCGAAGTCACAGCGGAATGTTGCCGTGCTTTTTCGGCGGATTCTCGTCGCGCTTGGTCTGGAGCATCTCCAGAGCGTTGATGAGCTTCGGCCGGGTCTCGACCGGCTCGATCACCTCGTCGATGTAGCCGAGTTCGGCGACGCGGAAGGGATTGGCGAATTTCTCGCGGTATTCCTCGACGAGCTCGTCCTTTTTGGCCTCCGGGTCGTCGGCCTCCTCGAGCTCCTTGCGGTGGATGATTTTGACGGCGCCGTCGGGACCCATCACGGCGACTTCGGCGGTCGGAAACGCGTAGTTGATGTCGCCGCCGATGTGCTTGGAACTCATGACGTCGTAGGCACCGCCGTAGGCCTTCCGGGTGATGAGGGTGATCTTCGGGACCGTCGCCTCCGAGAAGGCGTACAGGAGTTTGGCGCCGTTGCGGATGATGCCGTTGTACTCCTGGTCGACGCCGGGCAGAAACCCCGGGACGTCGACGAAGGTGACGATCGGAATGTTGAACGCGTCGCAAAACCGGACGAATCGGCCGCCCTTGACCGACGAGTCGTTGTCGAGACACCCGGCCAGGTGGTTGGGCTGGTTGGCGACGATGCCGACCGAACGGCCGTCGAGCCGGGCGAAGCCGACGACGATGTTTTCGGCCCACTGCGACTGGACCTCGAAAAAGTACTCGTCGTCGACGACCGCCTCGACGAGGTTGGTCATGTCGTAGGGTTTGCGCGGGTCCTCGGGCACGAGATCGGTCAGCCCGTCGTCCCGGCGGTCGACCGGGTCGTCGGTCGGCACCCGGGGCGGATCGTCGGTGTTGTTCGAGGGGACGAACGAGAGGGTCTCGCGGATCTGGGCGATGCACTCCTCTTCGTCCTGGGATTCGAAATGCGAGACGCCGCTCTCCTCGCTGTGCACCTGGGCGCCGCCGAGTTCCTGTTTGGTGACTTCTTCGTTGGTGACGGTTTTGACGACGTCGGGCCCGGTGATGAACATGTAGCTCGTCTCGTCGACCATGTAGATGAAGTCGGTCAACGCCGGACTGTACACCGCGCCGCCGGCGCACGGTCCCATGATGGCCGAAAACTGGGGGATGACGCCGCTGGCGGCGACGTTGCGATCGAAGATGTCGGCGTAGCCGGCGAGGCTGACGACCCCTTCCTGGATGCGGGCGCCGCCGGAGTCGTTGAGGCCGATCAGCGGAGCGCCGGTCTCGATCGCCAGGTCCATCACCTTGCAGATCTTTTCGGCGAAGGCCCCGCTCAGACTCCCGCCGAAGACGGTGAAATCCTGAGCGAACACGAAGACTTTTCGGCCGTCGATCTCGCCGTAGCCGGTGACGACCCCGTCGCCCGGGATCTTTTTGTTTTCCATGCCGAAGTCGCTGCACCGGTGGGTTTTGAGCTTGTCGAGCTCGTTGAAGGTGCCCGGGTCCAACAGCAGGTCGATCCGCTCGCGGGCGGTGTATTTGCCCTTGTCGTGCTGGCGTTCGATGCGGTCTTCTCCGCCGCCGAGTTCGGCTTCGCGATTGAGCTTTTCGAGTCGGGTCCAGGTATCATTCATGGGTGTCATCCAGTTGTGCGTGGGTGCTCGTGAATACTGCGTGGATACTGCGTGGGTACTCGTGAATACTGCTGAATACTGCGTGGGGGTACTCGTGGGTACTCGTGGGTACTCGTGGGTACTCGTGGATACTGCGTGGAGGTCTCCGTCCAGTTCGGGCGTTACTCGGCGGCCTTGTCGGCCGTGTCGGTGCCGAGCAGATCGTTGTACAGGCGGTGGTACGAGCGAGCGGCGCTCGACCAGGAGAAATCGCGGCGCATCGCCCGCTCCATCAGCGGCCGCCATTTGCGGTAATTCCCGTAGCGTGTGAGTGCCCGGCGTATGGTCGCCGCGAACGTGTCGGTGTCGTAGTGTTCGAACACGAAGCCGGTACTGTTGGGCTTGTCGTCGTCGACATCGACGACGGTATCGGCGAGCCCGCCGGTCTTGTGGGCGATCGGCAGGGTGCCGTACTTCATGGCATACATCTGAGTCAGCCCGCACGGCTCCCAGCGGCTCGGCAAAAGCAGCATGTCGCAGCCGGCCTGGAAGAAGTGCGCCAGCCGTTCGTCGTAAGCGAGCCGGACGCCGACCCAGTCGGGATACTGCTCGGCGAGGTCGCGAAGCTGGCGTTCGTACTGCTCGTCGCCGGTCCCCAGAAAGACGACCTGGAAGCCCTCGCGGGGGTCGTCGATTTCGTCGAGCAGAGATTCGATGGCCGGCACGAGGATGTCCAGGCCCTTCTGGTCGGTCAGGCGGCTGACGAAACCCAGCAGGGGGACGGCGGGTCGGATCGCCAGATCGAACTCGTGTTGCAGCTCGGCCTTGTTGCGGCGTTTGCCGTTGAGGTTGTCGATGTCGTAGCGGACCGGGATGTAGCGGTCGGTCGACGGCGACCAGATCGAATAGTCGGCGCCGTTGAGCACTCCCGTCAGATCCTCGGCCCGCTCGGCGATGGCCTGGTCGAGGTCGTGGCCGTGCTCGGGCGTCTGGATCTCTTCGGCGTAGGTCGGACTGACGGTCGTCAGCCGGTCGGCGTGGCGGACGCCGCCCTTGAGGTAGTTGAGTTGGCCGTCGTGCAGAAGTTCGTCCTCGGAGTCGTACTCGTTCGGCAGGCCGGTTTCGCCGAACAGGTCGGCAGAGAACCGGCCCTGGTAGCCGAGATTGTGGATAGTCAGCAGGTTCGCGAGGTCGGCCAGTTCCTCGCCGTAGTAGTGTTTCTGATAGATCGGGGCCAGGGCGGTGTGCCAGTCGTTGAGGTGCAGCAATTCGACGGGGACGGCGTACTGGCGGGCGAATTCGACGATGGCGCGGCCGAAAAAGGCCCACCGGGCGGCCGACTCGGCGACGTTTTCGTGCTCGTAGCCGTAGATGCCTTCGTGGCCGAAATACTCGTCGTGCTCGACGAAAAACACCCGGGCCCCGTAATCGAGACGCCCCTCCCAGACGGTCGCCTCGGTCTGGGCTTGATTGTCGCTTTTCCGGGGGACGACCAGTTTGCGGAGGCGCCGCCCCAGGTTCAGCTCCTCGGGGTCGAGGTGGTTGTACAGCGGAGTCAGGACCGAGACCTGGTGGCCGGCGCGGGCCAGCGCCTTCGGCAGCGCCGCGGCCACGTCGCCGAGTCCGCCGGTCTTGGAGTAGGGGGCGAGCTCGGAGGCGGCAAACAGAATCGATCGTCGGCCGCTCGGGGCGTCGGATTCGCCGGCGTTTTGCAGAAACTTCGAGAAGTCCATGGCGTTACTCGCGTGCGATATTGCGGAGGTGTTTGGCGGAGGCTTCGGGGGACGTCGAGTTGATGTGCAGTCCCGCGCCCCATTCGAAGCCGGCGATGTGTGAGAGTGTCGGAATCAGCTCGAGGTGCCAGTGGTAGTGATCGAGCGCGTCGGAGCGCAGCGGGGCCGTGTGCAACACGAGGTTGTACGGCGGTGAATCGAGGGCACGGTCGATGCGGTCGAGCATGTCGAGCAGGGCCGAGGCGAAGTGCCGGTCGACGGTCTCGTCGGCCGACTCGAAGTGCGCGGCATGCTCGCGCGGCACGAAGGTCAGCTCGAAGGGAAAGCGCGGGGCGTAGGGCGCAAAGACGACCAGCTCGTCGTCGGCGAAGACCAGGCGACGCTCATCGTCGAGGTTCCAGTCGACGAGCCGGCAAAAGATACACTCGCCGGTCTGCTCGAAGTGCTCGCCGGCCCCGTCGAGTTCGAGTTGGACCTGATGGGGGATGATCGGAAGGCCGACGATCTGGCTGTGGGCGTGCTCGAGGCTCGCGCCGGCGGCTGCGCCGTGGTTTTTAAACGGCAGGACGTACTCGAGGCGTTCGTCGCCAGCGAGGTCCGCGATGCGCTCGCGCCAGGCCCGGAGGACGGTTGCAACCTGGTCGACCTCGAGGGCCTGCAGGTCGACGATGTGCTCGGGGGTTTCGACGACGACCTCGTGGGCCCCGACGCCGCTCAACGCCTCGTGGGGGCCGTCGGCGATCGGCTCGAGCGTCTCGCTGGTCGACAGCGCCGGGTATTTGTTGGGGACGACGCGGACCTGCCACTCGGAGCGGTCCGGCGGCCAGGTCGCGATCGGGGGAGGGGTGGTCTGCTCGTTGCCGCGGCAAAACGGACAGTGATCCGGATCGGCGTGGGTCGACTCGCGGCCCCGAAGTCCACGCGGGCGGTCGGCCCGATCGGAGGCGACAATCACGCGCCTTCCGGTCACGGGATCCGTACGAATCGTCGACATCAGACCACGGCTCCATACGCTCGATTGACAGCGAATTTGCCCGATTCGCTCGGGCGGTCGAACGGTAGACGACCGACGACAGAGGCGTCAAGACGGGGAAATCACCCGAGTGCCCGCTCGAAGGCCGGGAGGCCGACACCGGCGACTTCGTGGTGTTCGGGGACGACGAGGATCGGGGCCGGGAGGCGGCGGAGCATTCGGAGGGTGGTCGAGCCGAAGATCAACTGCTGGATCGGCGTCTCGTCGTCTCGCCCCAGGACCACCCAGCCGGCGCGGTCGGATTCGACTTCGGCGACCAGCGCCCCGACCGGGGAGCCGGGCCGGGCGACGATCTCGTAGTCGACCTCGCGCATGTCGACGCTCAGCAAGAAGCGTTCGATTTCGCGGCGTCGCCGCTGGTAGCCGTCCGGTTCGTCGTCGGACCCGTCGGAGTTCGGCCGGGTGCGCGTGTCGAGCAGTCGAAGCGGCCGGTGGGCGCGCCGAGCGAGGTCGGCGGCGGATTCGAGGCTTTTGCGGTGGGTGCGCTCCGGGTCGACCAGCGTCGCGAGGGGCGCCTCGAAGCCGGCGTCGTCGAATTCGGGAGGCACGACCAGGACGGGAAAGTCCGACTCGCGGACGACCCCCTCGGGCGTGGTCTGCAACAGCAGCCGCGAGAGGGGGCCGCGGTGCGAGGCGCCGACGACCACGACGTCGATCCGCTCGGAATCGGCGATCGAGTCGAGTGCGTCGTGGATCGGGGGAGGCGCCAGGCGGCAAAGCAGCCGGGATCGGTCGAAATGCCGATCCAGGCTCCGGTCGACGAACCTCTCCAACTCGGCGCGCTCCTCGCGGCGGCCGGGATACTGCGAGCCGGTCGACCACCGGCTCGGCCGCCAGGTGTCGCTCGGGCCGGAGCGGCAGTGCAGGACGTGCAGATCCGTGCGATACAGCTCGGCGAGACGGGCGGCACAGGCGAGGACCGCCTCCGAGTGATCCGACAGGTCGATGGTGGCCAGAATGCTCATCAGACTCCAGGTAGCCGTGAGGCGAGGGAAGCTCGGAGGAGGACCCCGGCCCCGTGTGAGGACGGGCGCCGGAGGCCGCTCCGAGTTGAAAAGACACTCGATCGGGCGGCAGGCCAGGCAGGGTCAGCCGCGCGGCTGCGGCCGTTCCGGCTGTTCGGGCCGGGGGGCCTGCTCCGGATCGGTGCGTACGACGTTCGCCGCGTGGTAACCCTTGGCTCCACGCCGCAAAATGAACTCGACGGATTCCCCCTCGCGCAGGGATTTGAACCCGTCGCCTATGATCTGGCTGTAGTGTACGAAGATGTCACCATCGATGCTCTCGTTTGTGATAAAGCCGTAACCTTTGGCGTTGTTGAACCACTTGACCGAACCAGTCGTCATAGTTGTCGACTCCGTGAGAGATGGGTACCACTGACGAACTCGCCTTCACGGCGAGAGTGCGAAGTGCGGGCGAATGCGACGCTGGTCGGTCGCACTCGCTCCCCGGTCGCATCCTTAGTTGAGCAATAAGTGTGCCACCTGTTGCGCCAGAGGCGCTCGAGTGAGGCTCGCCAGCGAGTCGTGCGGTCGAGCAGGCCGACCGGAAGTCGAAGGGAGGAGGGAGGGGAGGTGAGCATCGTGTGAAAAATTTTCAGGCGGGTGCCGAGCGGGGCAGAGATTTCGGCGGGATTTTGGTTTGTGCAGCAGGGATGTAAGGTGGGGGCCCGGATGCAGTCTGTCGGAGCGGTCGCCTCGGGGGTCGGCGACGGATTTCGAGAGGTGAGACAGGTGTTTGGCTACGTAGTCAGGACGGAACATACGCGCACGGAGCGTCGGGGATGACGAGAATCGAGCAGGGAGACGTCTGGTTGTACGTCTATCGCACGGGGTTGTTGAGTGCGGTCGGCCACGATCTGCGGCTCAGTGTTCGCCGCTTTCGGCTCGAGTACGGCGACGGGGAGATCGAGGCGCGGTTCTGGCCCGCATTCAGTCGGGTCGACGTGGCCGTCGACGAGGACGGCGAACTCGACGAGGGGGCGTTGAGCGCGTCGGATCGGCGCAAGATCCGCGGGAACATCGAAACTGAGATTCTCGAGACGAAAGCCCACCCGGAGGTGCGCTTCGAGGGCGGGTACGAGCGGCGCGACGGGGAGGCGTTCGACGTCGCCGGGGAGCTCGAGATGGTCGGGGTCAAGGAGTCGATCCGGACGCGGGTCCACCGGGAGTCGAGCGAGTACCGGACGGAGCTGGAGTTGACACCGTCGGACTGGGGGATCGAGCCGTACACGGCGATGCTCGGGTCGCTTCAGGTCGAGGATCGCGTGCGTATCGTTTTGCAGGTGGAAGAAGCTTCGCAGGAAGCCGCGGAGGCGTGAGGGGGCGGAGGTGGCCGGACCTCGAGGAGAGGCGATGAGACGATGGTGGCACAGACGGGTCGTCTGGGGGCTGCTGGCGGGGGTCGGACTCGCGGCGGCGGGGTGCGACCAGCTCGAACGCGAGTTGCAGCGCCGGTGTGACCGTGCCGAGGAGACCTACCGGGCGCGGCTGGAAGAGGAGCGGACCGACCTGCGCGACGAGGAGGAGACGGGGGAGGAGAGCGAGCGGCCGGCGCACTTCGGGCTGACGCTCTCGAACGGGCTGTTGAGCCGACTCGCCGACACGGTGGCTGCGCCGGTGATCGCCGGGGCGCTCGAGATCGTCTCGTCGGTTCACGTCAACGGCGAGTCGATCGAGGTGTCGACCGACGGTGATGTCGTCGATCTGACGCTCGGCGCGCACGACGCCTGCGAGACGTGTTTTCGCGTCGGCGTCGACCTCGGCGGTTCGGTGACCGCCCGGATCCCGGGCCTCGGGCAGCGCGAGACGCGGCTGGCGGGCGGTGGCGGGCTGGTGGCGCCGCTGGAGCTGGCGCCGGGCGACGAGAAGACGGCGGCGGTGAAACTCGATCTCGGCCAACTCGCCGAGGTCGGCGCCTCGAATCTCGACGCCCGGCTGCCGGCGCTCTCGGAGGAGTGGCGACAGCGGCTGAAGGGGCCGCTGTCGTCGCTGATCGAGCGCGAACTGGCGCAGCGGCTCGGGGCGGTGACCTTGATCGAGTTCGACGGGCCGAGCTTCGGGATCGAGGGCTTCGAGCTGACGCCGGTCGCCCTGGAGAGCGACGCCGAGCACGAGGCGGTCTTCGCCGGGTTTTCGGCGAACGTCGAGGCACTCAACGACGAGTCGGTCTCCGGGGTCGCGACGGTGACCGACCTGCGGGAGGGGCAGGATGTGGCGCTGGCGTTTCAGCCCCAGATGGTGATCCACCTCCTGTCGCTACTGATCGAGGGCGGAGACGTCTCCCGGCGGTACACCGACGACGGCGAGGCCTCCGAGCGGGGCGGTTTTCACGTGACGCTCGATCGATTTCGCGTCGGGAGTGACACGGCGGGCGGTGAAGAGCGCGACCCGCGGCGCATGGATGCGGCGGTGTCGAGCGAATATGCGGGAGACGCCGGTGATGTCGGACCCGGGGCCGGCGACACACAGATGCCGGTGGGACTCGATTTCGGCGTGCACCAGTTCGGCGACAGCGGGCTGTGTTTCTCGACGACCGCCGAGATGCGCGGCGGGGTGGGGGTGCGCGAGGGCAACCTGCGGGCCGGGGTCGACGAGGTTCGCCTGACCGGCGACGGCGTGCCGGCCCGCGTGCTCGACCTGGCGAACTGGACGTCGGCGCAGTTCATCCGCGAGAGCCGCACCCTGGTCGACCAATCGCTCGACGGCGACAACCTCAGCGTCCCCGGCACCGCACTGTCGGTCGGCCCCCTGGCGGTCGGTTTCCGGCCGAACACTCTGATTCTCCGCGGCAACACCGGCACCGGCGACTAAGAGCCCGGATACCTCCAGCCGTCCCCGAGCCGTCCCCGAGCCGTCCCCGAGCCTTCCCCGAGAATTCCCCGAGAATTCCCCGAGCCTTCCCCGAGACTTCCCCGAGCCTTCCCTACCTCACTGACCGAACTTCTTGACCGTCCGCCGTTCGCCGGAGACGTAGTGAAACCACTGCATCTGGGCGGGACTCCAGGTTTCGGCCCGGAAGTACACCGACTCGGAGCCGTCCTCGAAGTCGATGACGATGTTGCGGCCCTCCAGGCGCCACTGAAACGCCCGCGAGGTGCCCTCGTCGTCGGGGGAGGATTTGACGGTCTTTTCGCCGGAGCCGTCTTCTTTGAACGACCAGACGATCGTCTCGCCGTCGCCGGACGAATCGCCTCCCGACGGGGCTTCCTGCTCGGAGGCGCTGCCCTCGGCGGCGGCTGCTGCCTCCGGCACGCCCTCGGCCTTGCGCCATTTGCCGACCAGCGCGTTGCGCAGCTTCTTCTGGCCCTCCTCGCCCATCGGGGCCTCCTCGACTTCGGCCGGGGTACTCTTGCAACCGCCGGCGACGGCGATCGTCGAGACAAACGCGAGGAGGAGGACGGCGGAACCGACGTCGTAGCGACTCATGGCAGTCCGGGCGCTGGCAGGGGACTCGAGAAAGCATCCACCCGCCAATGTGTAGGACGAACGGACCGCCCGACGCAACGATCGGCCGGGGAGAGTGATCGGGAATCCACCGGCATCACGCCGATAGCCAGGCAGCCCCCGCCCCTTTTCTCCCGGAGAAGTGGCGCCCGACGAGGGGGACTTTCGGTCACAACGATGCCGTGAGCCGCGAGCTGTCGACGAGTCTGGCGCCGGCCTCGCGCATCTCGCCGAAGGCCGCGTCGAGGTCGTCGAGTTCCCGGCCGACCCCGCGGCAGCCGTCGACGACGACCCAGGTCTCGAAGCCCATCTCGGCGCCGTCGAGGGCGGTGAATTTCACGCAGTAGTCGGTTGCGACGCCGACCAGAAAGATCGACTCGACGCCCTCGTCTTTCAGGAACTCGCCGAGGCCGGTCGCCTGGCGGTGGTCGTTGTCGTAAAAGCCGCTGTAGCTGTCGATCTCGGGGTTCGTTCCCTTCTGGAAGATCTCGTCGACGCGGTCGACCTCCAGTTCGTCGACGAACTCGGCGCCCTCCGAGTGTTGCACGCAGTGGTCGGGCCACAGGATCTGGTCGAGGCCGTTCAACTCGATCACCTCGCCGGGCTCGCGGCCCTCGTGGTTGGAGGCGAAGCTCCCGTGGTCGGGCGGATGCCAGTCCTGGGTGGCGACGACGAGGTCGAACTGCTCGATCAGCCGGTTGGCGACCGGGACGACCTCGTAGCCGCCGTGGGTCGGCAGGGCGCCGTCGGGCATGAAGTCGTTCTGGATGTCGACGAGAATCAATGCGCGGTCAGCCATCGTCATCCTCCGTCTGCGGGTAGTATTTGCGAAAAGGGGTCATCGGCTCGTCGACGAGCCGATCGTAGCCGGCGCGGTCGAACCGGAAGGTCCCGTCGCCGGCCGGTTCCAGGAAGGCGGCCCGTCGGACGATCTGCTCGAAACGTGTGTCGTCGAGGTCGCGAGCGAGAACGCTCTCGTACAGGGCGCGAAGCTCGGCCAGTTCGAACGGTGCGTCGAGCACGCCGCGGCCGACGGGTCCGGTGCGGGCCCGGGCGCGGATGGCGCGAAGCGCCGCCGGGACGAGTCGGTCGTGGTCGAAAGCGAGTTCGGGCAGTTTCTCGACCGCAAACCAGTCGAGCTGTCGGGCGTCGTCGGCGGCCGCCAGGTCGTGGGCGTCGCGCCGGGTCAGTCCCCAGTGGGCGACCGAGACGATCCGGCCGCGCGGGTCGCGTCCCGGCTCGTCGAAGACGCCGAACTCGGCCAGTTCGACTCGCTGCATGCCGGTCTCCTCGGCGAGCTCCCGGGGGGCGGCGTCGGCGACCGACTCGTCGATGTCGACGAACCCGCCGGGCGTCGCCCACTGCCCTTCGAACGGCGGCTGGTCGCGGCGGACCAAAAGCACCTCGAGCGACTCCCCGCGGGGGGCGAAGACGGCACAGTCGACGGTCAGGGCGGGGCGGGGGTGGTCGTACTCGTAGCTCATCTCGGTCCCGATGTGCGGGGCGTTGCGAGGGAATACCCTCCGGTGCGAGGCGGTACAAAGTTTGGAACGAGTTCGCCGACGTCAACGCGGGAGGCGCGTGGGGTCTGGTGAGTCTGTCCGTCGACGGCGGTGAGGATCGCACACGGCCACGAGGGGACGTTCGACGGGGGGCGTTTACGTCGACGCCGGTCGCAAACGGGAAACGAGGGTCGTGCCGCCAGTCGTCCGATCGTTGTTCGCGGCAGGCCCGGGCGGGAGCGGACGAGCCTCGTCTGCCGGGGGCGTCACTTCCGGGCCGGAGCGTGTGGGCCGGCGCTTCGGGGAGACGACTTCCAGGTCGCAGCGCGTGTCGGAGCGCGGCGGGGTGGGGGATTTCCGGGCCGGAAAGTTCGGTCGCGTGGCGCGGCGGTCTCCTTTCCGGGCCGGAGCGGTCAGGGCTGGGTTTCGACGAGCCGCCGTTGCGGGCCGGATTTTGCGGTCGACGACCCCTCGGTGGGGGATACCGCGGCGGGAGGATGTTGTTCGGCGAGCGTCGGGGATGGGATGCCGAGAAATGAGGAGTGTTCGGAAGCATGGCCGGAACCTCCGTCCGCGGCGGGAATTTTTCGGAGCCGAGCCCCGTGGTGGGGATGCCGCGGAGTGCAGTCGGTGTCGAAGCGAGTGTGAAGTCTCTCGCCGAGGAATCCCGGGGGTGGGGTGTGAGCGACGACGAAATCCGGCCGCGGAGTGCGGTCGATCGAAAATCGAGGGCACCCCGTCCGTCCGTGGTATGGCACCCCCGGGGGTCGTGGTGGGGGGCGTCCGGCCCGGAAATGGGGTTCGAGTCGGCGTCTGACACAAAAAAGATGCCCGGTGATGCGGGCCATCACATCATCTGCATGTCATCGATGAAAAACGTAAACGGCAATGAAAGACGCAGGCGAGAATCGTCTACGTCGACGAGAGCCGGCGCAACGACCGAGCGAATCGGCAGGGAGGGGGCGGCGGGCGTTGTAGTCGGCGGCGATTTCGACCACGATAGGGGCTGTGTGGAGCCACAGTTCGTCGCGATTCGGTACACGAGGAAGACACGATGTTCCATCGGTTCGGTATGCTCGGGGCGGTGTGTGGAATCGCCGCCGTGTTCGCTGCGTGTGACGGGGGCGGGTCGGTGGACGATCGCACGGATCTCGGTCCGGAACCACGAGACACCGGTTCCGGCGATGCCATCATCGACGGCGCTGCGGTCGACGGGGCGGACGTACCGGCGAAGGACGACGCGCGGGACGCGACGAGCGACGGGCGAGCCGACGGGACCGATGTCGACGGGACCGACGCGGGTCTCGCGTGTGCAGACCCGCCGACGTGTCCCGACGGCCAGCGGGTGGTCGACTGCTCGACGTGCGTCAGCGAGCTCGATCGTCGCTGCGAGACCGACCGCGACTGTCGTTCCGGGGAGAGCTGCGAGTCGCGCGACGGGGTGTCGGTGTGCATCTACGAGCCGGCGCCGCTGGAGACGTGTCCGGGGGGCGACGGCTGCGGGAGTGGCGACGAGGGGCCGCTCCGGGTGGGGGCGGCGAGCAAGATCGTGACGCCGCAGGGCTTCGAGACGCCGAAGCCGGCGGGGCTGGACGACGACAACACGATCAATTTCTCCGCCGAGCAGGCGCCGGACGACAGGTGGAACGACTGCGGGCGCGACGGGCTGTGTCCCGGCGATGCCGATTATCCGGGGCCGGACGAAGGTGAGGACGACGGCGTCGCCCAGGGGATGTGGCTGGCGGGTTTCGGGATCGGGCGGCCGGCGCAGTACTGTCCGGACGAGAAGATCGGCTGCGAGGCCCCCGATTGCTGCGTCTCGAAGTACGCCCACGACCACCTGAGAGTGCAGGTGACGGTGATCGAGCGCGGCGGCGTGAGGGTGGCATTCGCGGTGCTCGATACGATCGGGTGGTTTCACACCGACGTCGAGGCGATTCGCGAGCGGCTCCCCGACGAGCTCGGCGTCGATTACCTGGTGATGGCGGCGACGCACAACCACGAGGCGCCGGATACCGCCGGGCAGTGGGGGCCGGGAGGCCAGTTGCCGGCTCGAAGCGGGCGGAGCGAGCGGTTCGTCGAGCGGATCTACAGCCAGACCGTCGCCGGCATCGAGGAGGCGGTCGACGGGGCCGAGTCGGCCGAGATGCGGGCGGCGGTCCTGGACGTCGGCTGGGAGGGGCTGGCCGTCGACGACAGCCGGCCGCCGTACATCTTCAACGACGACGTACCGGTCGTCCGGTTCGTCTCGGAAGCGAGCGGCGAATCGATCGCGACGATGCTCAGCTTCGGCAACCACCCGGAGGTCCTCTGGAACGACAATCCCTACATCACCGCCGATTACCCGCATTTCGTCCGCAGGTACCTCCGGGAGGGGATCGCGCCCGATCTCGGCGGCTTTGGGGGCGTCGTTCTGTTTTTCGCCGGGTCGGTCGGCGGGCTGATCAATCCGGGCGACGGAGGCGCCATCGCCCACGACGGCGGAGAGCCTGAGCAGGCGCACAGCTTCGAGGCGGCGGATGCGCTCGGCCAGCAACTGGCGGGGCAGGTGCTGGAGGCGGAGTCGGACGGGGCGTTCGAGACGATCGAGCAGCCCGACCTGGCCTTCGCCCGCAAGGAGTTTCTGTCGCCGATCGAAAACCGCAAATTCCAGACCGCCGCCTACGAACTCGGGGTGCTCGAGCGCGACATCTACAATACGACCCCCCGGGCGGGGCTGTTCGAATACGCGCCCGAGCCGCCGCAGATCCTCTCCGAGGCGGGGGTGGTACGCCTCGGATCGGTGACGTTTTTTACGGCGCCTGGCGAGGTATTCCCCGAGACGCTCGTCGGTGGGTTTCCGGGCCGACCGGCGGTGCGCGATCCGGTCGTCGGAGACGTGCGCGAGCTGCACACCGAGGCGACCTGCGGGCCCGACGGATTGCCGAGCGGCGGCAGCGGGGAGCACCCGTGCGTCGTCAAGCCGGATCAGACCAATCCGCCGGACTGGAATCGCGCGCCCGAGCCGCCGTATCTGTACGAGCAGGTCCCCGGCGAGCACCCGTTTTTCATCGGCCTCGGCAACGATTTCGTCGGCTACATGGTGCCGGAGTACGACTACGAGGTCGACAACTACCTCGAGGAGGCCCCGGGCTCGCACTACGAGGAGACCAACGGCATCGGCGAGCCGATCCTGGCGGACTGGCGCAGCAGCCTGGAGGCGGGATTCGACGCGCTGAGCGAATGATCTGCGGTGCGCTCGCCGGTCGGGGGCGGGTCAGGTGATCGAGTCGACCCGCTCGCGCAGTTGTTCGAGTTCGCGCTCGAACCCGCCCGACAGGATCGGGAACCGACACCAGGTTTTCGGGTCGAGGTTCTCGTCGTCGAGGTGAAACGACGGGGCGTAGCGCTCGCGCTTCCACTGGTTGCGTGTCCACAGCCGGAAAAACCGGGCGATCCAGTCCGCCAGTTGCCGCTCGTCGAATTGCTCGAAGCGAGGCCGCATCAGCTCGAAGACCTCGACGGGGGATTTTTTGTCGCGGATGGCGGCCCGTTCGATAGCGTCCAAAAGCGGGTAGGGCATCAGATCGCCCTCGTCGGTTTGATCGGCCTCGTCGGGGCGCAGCTCGGCGGTCGGCTGCTGGTCGGTGACGACCTCGAGCTCCGGAATCGGCGAGAGGCCGGCCGGCCCCTCGTCGCGCATCCAGACCAGCCATCGGCGCAAAAACGCCTTGTCGATCCCGGCGATCGGGCTGAGCCCGCCGGCGGTATCGCCGTCCATCGTCGTGTAGCCGACGGCGGCCTCGGAGCGGTTGCTGGTCGCCAACAGGAGTTTGTTCTCCAGATTGGCGAGCATCCAGATGCTCGGGGCGCGGGCCCGGGCCTGGATGTTTTGCAGCGCAATGTCGTCGCTCGTCCAGTCGAGTTCGCGCCCGACCGCCTCCTCGATCCGCTCGGTGTAGCCTTCGACCAGCCCGTCGACGTCGAACTCGAGGTAGCTCGCGCCGATCGTCTCGGCGACGGTCTCGGCGGCGTGGCGGGTCGTCTCGGAGCTGTGGCGGGTCGCCTGATAGGCGCAGGTCAAAAGCCGCTCGGTCATCGCCTCGGTCGACTCGAGGGTCTCGAGGTCGTCGATGTGATCGAGTTTTTCGGCCAGGCCGCGCAGTCCCAGCTCGTCGGCAGCGAGCCGGACCATCGTGGCGACGAGGAGGGCGGTGGCCGAGGAGTCGCCGCCGCCGCTCAGCGAGACGACGAACCCGTCGGTGTAGCTTTTGCGCAGGTAGTCGAACAGGCCGAGGGTGACCGCCCGGGTGAACTCCTCGTATTTGCGGTCGGGGCCGAGCATCCAGTCCGGCTCGGCGAGCTCTTCGACCGCCGGCTCCGCCTCCGGATAGCTCATGTCGATCGGAACGCAGGCGCGCTGGGAGGCATCGAGGTCGGGCTCGAAGCTCGCCAGTTGCATCCGATTCATGCGGGTGCGATCGACGTCGACCTGGGCGTACAGCAGCTGGACGTCGGCGTACGAAAATCGGGGGCCGGCTGCCTGCAACTCGCCGTCGGAGGCGATCAGCGTGCCCCCGTCGAAGATGATCCGGCCCGCCTCGTTGCCCAGCAGATTGGCGTACAGGTAGCTGACGCCGAACGCCCGCGAGCCCTCGGTGACGAACCGCTTGCGGATCGTCTGTTTGCCGAAGGCGAAGTGGCTGGCCGAGGGATTGAAAATGACGTCGACGCCCCGGCGGGCCATCCGCCCACCGGGCCGGTCGGCGACCCAGGCGTCCTCGCAGATCTCGAAGCCGACGCGGACCCCGCCGCAATCGAAGATGACGTCGCCGAACGGGACTCGCCGTCCGGCCAGGTCGATCTCGGTACGGTGCTCCTCGGGCCAGGGTTTGAACCAGCGCGGCTCGTAGTGGACGCCGTCGCCGGCGAGGTTTTGCTTGGCGACGGCCCCGGCAAGTTGACCGTCGACGCACAGGGCGGTCGAGTTGTACAGCGCCCCGCGGAAAGTCAGGGGCAGGCCGACCGAGACGACGATCCCGTCGGTGGCCGGGACGATCTCGGCGAGGACCTCCCGGGCCTGGCGCTCGACGTCGGGAGACAGGAAGGCATCCTCGCAGCCGTAGCCGCTGATCGACAGCTCCGGCAAACACAGCATGCTCGCCCCGGCGTTGCGGGCCATCCGGATCGCCCGGAGGATGCGGTCGCGGTTGCCGCTCCAGTCGAGCGGCGTCTGATTGAGGGCGGCGGCGGCGACGTCGAGGCGGTTCATGAAACGTCTCTGGGCGTCGGGCGTCAGTCGTCGGGCGTCGGCGTCGAGCTTAATCGTCGTCGTCGAGCAGTTCCAGCACCCTTTCGGTGCGTTCGACCAGGCGCGTCCGCTGCTCGTCGCGGCGGAATTCGAGGGCCGCGCGCAGATCCTCGAGCGCCCGATCGATCTCGTTTCGGCGGGCGTGGATGCGGCCGCGAAGCTCGAGTGCGAAGTCCCGGTAGATGCCGTACGGGGGGTCGGAGGCCTCGTCGACCAGGCGATCGGCTCGGCGGTGGGCCTCGTCGAGACGCCCGGCGCGCATCTCGATCGCCGCCAGGCGTAGGCGGGCGAGATAAGCGGCACGCTCCCGTCCGAGCGCCTCCCAGATGTCGATCGCTTCCCGGCACAACTCGCCGGCCTCCTGGCAGGCATCGTCGAGGCGAAGGTACCGGCTCAGGCGGTTGAGCGTCCGACCGAGTCGCGTACGCTCGAGCTCCGAGGGCTCCCCCCGGAGCCGCTCGCGCAGGGTTCGCAACTCGTCGCGCTGCTCGCGGATCGCCCGGCGGAGTTTCTGTGCGTCGACCGGCTGCTCGCAGAATCGCGCGTCGACGCGGGTCTGTAGACGCATCTCGCCTCCTTCGAAACGGGCCGGGGAGAGGGATCGAGCAACTTGACGTCGGCGACGCAGTGGCTACATAGAACAGACGGTTCGCGAGAGCCTCTCGAACCGAGCCGTCGCAATCTGACGGCCGGGTTCGAGCTTGTGGAATAATGCAGGCCGCCCGCCACATCTACTGTGCGATTTTCACGCACGGTGCTGCCCGTTGCGGGGCGGCCGATTTCCGCATCGAAGTACCGAGACGTCCACGAAGTACACGGGAGTATCCGATGGCAGTCTCCGAGGCGCCCGACTACGACCACAGTATCGTCGTCGACGACGTCGTCAAAACCTACGGCAACTTCCGGGCTCTCGACGGGATCAGTTTCGAGGTCGACCCGGGGGAGATCGTCGGATTTCTCGGTCCGAACGGAGCGGGAAAGACGACGACGATGAAGGTCCTCACCAGCTACATGGCCGCGACCGAAGGAACGGCCTCGGTCGCCGGGCTCGACGTCCACGATCACCCCGAGGCGGTGCGCCGCCGCACCGGCTATCTCCCCGAAAACGTGCCGCTGTACGAGGGGATGCTCACGCACGATTACCTCAAGTTCATCGCCGAGGTGCGGGGTGTCGAGCCGGGCCGCCGCGAAGAGCGCATCGAGCGGGTCGTCGAGCTGACCGGCCTCGAGAAGGTCATCCACCGCGAGATCTTCGAGCTGTCGAAGGGCTACCGCCAGCGCGTCGGGCTCGCCCAGGCGATCATCCACGAGCCCGAGGTGATCATCCTCGACGAGCCGACGACCGGGCTCGACCCCAACCAGATCGTCGAGATTCGCGACGTCATCACCGGGATCGGCGAGGAGCGGACGATCCTCCTGTCGACGCACATCCTCCAGGAAGTCTCGGCCGTCTGCGACCGGGTCGTCATCATCAACGAGGGCGAGATCGTCGCCGACGACAAACTCGAGGTGCTCGAACAAAAGGTCGCCGAAAGCGAACCGGGCCTGCGGGTGAGCTTCGGCCCCGAGGCCCCGGCTGACGAGGTCCGGGCGATGCTCGAGCAAATCGAGGGCGTCGGCTCGGTGCACGAGGCGCCGGGGCGCGGCGAAGATCACGTCTTTCGCGTCGAGACCGACGACGAGGATCGGGTGCGCAAGGCACTTTTTCGGGAGGAGGCCGACCACGATCACGGGCTGCGCGGCCTGACGCGGGCTCAGCCGTCGCTCGAGGACGTCTTCCGGGTGTACACCGAAGGCGCCACCCAGGAGGGCCGCCGGGCCTCCTGACCGACTCGCCACCGCTGCAACCATCGTTCGACGAGAGGCTCGTCGCTGCCGACCCCCGAGCCGGGCGCGCAGCGGCGACGACCCCAAACGACGAGAGGAATTGCGACCATGTTGATGGACATCGTTCAGCCGCTGAGCAGGACGTTCAAAAACATCGGATACGTCTGGAAGCGTGAACTCGGGGAATATTTCAACTCCGTGGTCGCCTACATCGTCGTCATCCTGTTTTTGCTGATCACGGGGGCGCTGTTCTGGCTGAATTTCTTCGACGAGGTGACGACGCTGTCGCTGCGGAGTTTCTTCAACCAGGCGCCGCTGTTTCTGGCCTTTTTTGCGCCGGCGGTGACGATGCGGCTGTTTGCCGAGGAAAAGCGTCTGGGGACGCTCGAGCTATTGATGACGATGCCGCTGCGGGACTTCGAGATCGTGTGGGGCAAGTTCTTCGCGGCGCTGACCCTTCTGGCGGTCGTCTTTTTGATGACGCTCGCTTACCCGATCACGTTGTCGACGCTGGGCAATCTCGACTGGGGCGCAGTCGCCTCCGGGTACATCGGGCTGTTGTTGCTGGGAGGCGCCTACGCCGGGATCGGCATCATGGCCTCGAGCTGGACGCGCGACCAGGTCGTCGCGATTCTGGTCGCCTTTTCGATCTGCTTCTTTTTGTATCTGATCGACCAGCTCGTCGGGAATCCCACCGGCGCGACCGCCCGGGTGGTCGAGTACCTGTCGACGAATTCGCATTTCAACAACATCGCCCGCGGCGTCGTCGATTTCCGAGACGTCTTTTATTACGTCTCGGTGACGACGGTGTCGCTGGTGATCGCGCAGATTTCGATCACGGCGAGACGGTGGTGAGGGGGCGAGTCGCCATCGACGCGAGTCACCAACTACGAGTTACGAAGTCCGAGTGACGACCATGGCTGACGAAGACAACGATCAAGTGAGTCGCAAGCGGCAATGGATCAGCGGGGCGAATGCGGCGACGGTGGTGGCGGCGACGCTGGCGATTGCCTTCCTCGCCAACGCCATCGCCAGTCAATTCTCGCGGCTGCGAGTCGACCTGACCGAAAACCAACTGTACACGCTCTCGGAGGCGAGCAAGGAGGTCGTCAGCGACCTCGACAAGCCGGTCCAGGTCAAGGCGTTCATCTCGGCGGACATGCCGGCGCCGATGCATACGCTGCGCCGGCGGGTCGATGCGCTGCTGACCGAATACCAGGCCGCCTCGGGCGGGAATCTCGAATTCGAGATCTACTCGCCGGGCTCCGAGAAGCTGACCGACAAGGAGTCCAAGCGCATCGAGGAGGATGCCAAGGGCTACGGGTGTGAGAAGGTCGGTATCGGCCAGCGCGGCAAAAACCAGTTTTCGCTGCGCTCGGTGTTCAAATGCGTCGCCTTCGTGACCGAGGGGGGCCAGAAGACCGAGGTGATCAAAGATCTGAAGGGACGCCAGGGGGGCGGAAGCCAGGGGAATTTCGAGTACGAGTTTACGAAGGCGATGATGAACCTGGTCGAGACCAAGACGCGCAAGGTCGGGTTCGTCGCCGGCTTCGGCGGGGCGGCCGACCGGCGGGGCTTCGAGCGCCAGATCGGGCCGGTCTTCGAGCAGCTGTTCGGGGAGTTGATCGCGCCGACGACCGTCGATTTGTCGAGCCAGGATCCGACGATTCCGGAGGACGTCTCGGCGCTGGTCGTCTTGAACCCGACCAACGAATTCAGCGACCAGGCGAAATTCGCCCTCGACCAGTTTCTGCAAAAAGGCGGGAGCATCGGCTGGTATCAGTCCTCGACCGGCATCGACCAGCAGATGCGCCAGCGCATGCAGCAGATGGGTGCCCGGGGGCGAAACCCCGAGTTTCGCAAACCGCTGGAGCCCGGCCTGCGTGATTTCTTCGCCGAGTACGGCCTCGATCTCCGCCAGGATCTGATCCTCGATCGCGGTCACGCCATCACCGGGATGGTGCGCACCCAGCGAGGACCGGCGGCGCTGAGCTTCCCGGCGACGTTTACGACGACGAATATCGATACCTCGCTGCCGTTCACCAAGGACTTCGGTACGCTCGCCTTTCCGGCCCCCTCGAGCCTCGAGATCACGGCCGCCGCGACCGACAACGACGACGTGCAGACCTACGAGGTCGTCAAGACCCACGAGTCGGCCGTGCGCCGCCCCGGCGCCCAGACCGATCTCAGCTACAAGAATCTCCGGGAGGCGAGCGACGACGAGGAGAAAGGTCCGTTCGTGCTCGCCGGGGCGCTGCAGGGCAACATCCCGAGCTACTACGACGACCACGAGCCGCCCTCCGGGGTCTCGAGCGACGAGGTGACCACCGACAACTCGGCGTCGGGGCGGCTTCTGGTGATCGGGAGCGGCAACTTCTATCAGCCCCAGCCGAGCCTGGCGTACAACCAGCGGCTCGCCTCGCTCAGCGGGCAGTTTTTCATCAGCAGCATCGAGTGGCTCGTCCAGGACAGCGCCCTCGCCCAGATCCGGGGCAAATCGCTGCCGCGGATGATCGACGAGGTCCCGGCCGACGACAAGCGCCGCATCCAGTTCATCAACATCGCCTGCGTGCCGGCCCTGTTCGCGCTGATCGGGGTCGTGATGATGTACCGGCGCCGCCGGCGACGCGAGAATCTGGAGTGGAGCGACGACGAGTGAGTCACTCGCGCGGTCTTTCCGAGTGGTAACTGAGGCAAGGAGTCGACTACCCATGAAGCGCGGTACTTTCGTTGTTCTCGGCATCCTGGTGGCATTGCTGCTGATCTGGTTCGTCGTCAGCGACGAGCCGCGGCAGTTCGAACGTGCGCCGCTGACGATCGAGAAGGTCGAAAATCTCGACCGCCTCGAGATCACTCCGCCCGCCGGCGGCTCCGGGAGCGAACAGGGCGATGACAGCGGCGGCGAGTCCGACTCCGCGCAGGGCGGGGAGGCGCCCGAGCTGATCGCCCTCGAGAAGCGCGACGGCGAGTGGTGGTTGAGCCAGCCGCTCGAGGCGCCGGTCGCCGAAGACGTCGCCTCCACCATCGACGAGCAGCTCGTCCAGACGATCGAGACCGACGCCCTCGACATCCAGGGCGACGATCCCCGCGAATATCGCCTCGACGAGGCCTCGGCGGTCGCGCTGCCGCTGTTCGGCGACGGCTCGGATTCGCCGGTCCATCGGCTGATCGTCGGTGAGCAGTTCGAAGTCGACGGCACCGGGGCCGTCCGGACGTTCATCCGCCAGCCCGACGACGAGCGCATCTACCGGGCGCAGGCCGAGATCGGCGAGCTGGTGCGAAACTCGGTCGACGAGTTTCGCAGCAACCAGGTGGTCGATCTCGAGCGCGACGCCCTGACCCGGCTGGAGTGGAACCGCGCCGACGGCCCGGCGATCGTGCTCGAACAAGCCGACGAGGGCGACGGCTGGACGTTGTCGCGGCCGCAGGTCGACTGGAAGCTCGATACCGGCGCCGTCGACAGCATCGTCGGGGCGCTGTCGGATCTGACGGCCGAGGAGTTCGCCGACGACAAGAGCGCGGCCGAGATCGGGCTCGAGTCGCCGGCGGGGCGCCTGACGGCCGAGACGAAAGACGGCTCGACCGAACTTCTGATCGGTCGCGTCGACGGCGACGAGGAGCCGACCTACTACGCGAAACTCGCCGACGAGCCGTTCCAGTACCAAATCGGCAAATACGCCGGGGACAAGCTGGTGGCGACGCTGACGGATCTGCGTTCGAAGACGCCGCGGACGTTCGACCGAGAGGCGCTCACCGAGGTGCGCTTTCCGGGAGAAGACCGGGTAGTCGTCCGGAAGGAAGACGGCGAGTGGACGCTGGTCCGGCCCGAGGCCGACGATTCGCTCAACAGCTCGAAGCTCGACGCGCGGCTCTCGACGGTCGCTTCGTTGACGGTCGAGTCGTTCCCGGAGGTCTCCGAGGCGGAGGCGGGGCTCGGGGCTGCCGCCGAGCGGCTGGCGTTCGAGACCGAGGACGACGACTTCATGATCCTGCTCGGCGCCGAGCGCGAGGAGGGCGGCCGCTACGTCAAATTCGGCGACGACGATGAGATTTACGGCATCGCACCGGCGGTCGCCGACAAGCTGTTTCCAGCGGTCGACGACCTCGTCGGCGAGGCACCCGCGGGCGGCGGCAAGGGCATGCCGAAGGGACTGGGCGCCAAGCTCAAGGGCGGTGGTCCCGGCAAAGGCGGGGGCGGGCTGAACAAGATGCAGAAAATGAAGATGATGCAGCAGCTCAAACGCAAGATGGGGAAATGATCCGATGGCCGCCTCGCCCTCGCACGCCTTCGTGATGGATTCCCTCGACGGGATGATCCTCGACGAGGATACGACCTTTGCGTTCATGCTCGCGGCGCAGGAGCGCGGCCACGGCGTCGATTTCGTCCGTCCGGAGGATCTGGCGGCCCGAGGCGGCGAGGCGCGTGCAACCGTCCGCTCCTGCGAGGTGCGTCGGGTGGAGGGCGATCACTACGAACTGGGCGAACCGCGGCGGGTGGCGCTCGAGGAGTTCGATGCGGTCTGGATGCGCAAGGATCCGCCGTTCGACATCGACTATCTGCATGCCTCGCACCTACTCGAACTGGCCTCCGAGAAGGGGGCGTTCGTCGTCAACGATCCGACGGGGCTCCGGGTGGCGAACGAGAAGCTGTACGCCCTGCACTTCGAGCGATTTCTTCCCGACACGCTGGTCACCCGCGATATCGGTGAGATCCGGGAGTTCATGAGCGACCACGGGGGGCGGTGTGTCGTCAAGCCGGTCGACGGCTACGCCGGCTCGTCGGTCTTCGTCGTCGACGAGGACGACCGCAACACCAATTCGCTGCTCGAGGCGATGACCGCCGAGGGGGCCGAGCGGATCGTCTGCCAGGCCTATCTCTCGAAGGCCCGGGAGGGCGACAAGCGCATCTTGCTGCTGGATGGTGAGCCGCTCGGAGCGATTTTGCGCGTCCCCCCGGAGGACGACCACCGCGGGAACATCCACGTCGGCGGATCGGTCGAGCAGACGGAGCTGACCGGGCGCGAGCGCGAGATCTGCCGGGTGGTCGGCGAGCGGCTGCACCGCGACGGCCTGTATTTCGCCGGCATCGACGTCATCGGCGGGCACCTCACCGAGATCAACGTCACCAGCCCGACGGGCATCCAGGAGATGAGCCGGCTCGACGGCGTCGACGGGGCCGGCCGGGTCGTCGAGTGGGTCGCCGAGCGAGCCGCCGAGGCGGCGGGGGAATGACGCTCCTTCGCAGGTGAGCCGACGGGGACGGCGCGGCTCCAGGGGGCTCGCTCAACCAAACAGGTCGCCGCCGCTCTTTTCGTGGACCGACTCGCGCAGCCGGCGGTCCGAGCGCAGGACCTCGATGTAATCGGGCGGGGCGGACCACTCCCGGGGCGTCCGCGAGCTTCGCGGGGCGAGGGCCCGGGCTCGGGTCACGAGATCCTCGAGGAAACCCTCCGGCAGCAGGTCGGCGTCGGCATGGTTCCGCATCGCCTCGCCGAGCCGTTCGACGACCGCCGACTCGAGGTGGCGCCGGCGCATCAGATCCTCGAAGCTGTTCGCCAGGTCGACCAGGCCGTACTCGTAGCGTTCGATCAGGCCGGCCGCCACGCGCAGCACGCAGCCGGCGTCGACGGTGCCGTCGGCGAACAGGACGACCGCCGCCTGAAAGTAATTGACGATCGGCACCAGCCGCGGGCCGAACACCCAGAATCGCCCCGGCGGTGAGCCCTCCTCGAGGTGGATGAAGATCCGCCGCACCGTATCCCGCCGCTGGATCTGCCCGGCCCGCTCGAGGATCGCCTCTTCGGCGCCGTCGTAGACTTCGGCTTCGGCCAGGATCGCCTCGAGCTGCTCGACTCCCAGCCGGTCGGCGGCCAGGTCGGCATAGATCGAATAGATGAAGGCGTCCTGCTCGGCGTCGTCGCCGAACAGCGTCTCCGGAGCGAGCGGCGTGCGGGCCCGCAACTTCAACAGAGTCTCGAGCTTGTAGCCGAGCTGGCTCCGGACGGCCCGGAACTTCCCCTGCAGGATGTACTGAAGCGTCGGTTTCAGAACGAAGATGTCGGGCTCGACGCCGTCGAGGGCGAATTTCTCCTCGATCTTGTCGCGCATCTGGCTGGGACTGCCCGAGATGAACGTCACCAGGGTGCGCCCGTCGGGCACCTCGCGTTTGAGCTCGCGAAGCAACTCGATGGCGCCGGGGACGTTGACCTTGTCCTCGGCGGTCTGCAGCCAGGTCTCGACCAGATCGCGGACGGTCTCGAAGTCGGTGCGCAGGTAGGTCTTGTCGAGATCCCACCGGAAGATGTGACGGATCGGGCCGTCGGCTGGCGTCATGCGCCCTGGGGGACGAGAAGGTCTCGGAGGTGGCTCGGGAGGCCGGCTTTCAGGTTCTTGATTGCGAGCCGCAATGCATTGCCGAGCGCCTTGCGGTGCGAGCGGGTGTGGGCGACGATCAGGACGTCTCGGAGCCCGAGCAGCGGCGCGCCGCCGTATTCTTCGAAGTCCGTCAGGCGCTTGAGTTCGTCGAGTCCGCCGGCGAGCAGCCGCAAGCCGATCTTCCACAGCAGCCGCCGGTCGTACGCCGCCCGGGCCAGGTCGACGGCCGTCTCGGAGACGCCCTCCAGAAGCTTCAGGGCGACGTTGCCGATGAAGCCGTTGCAGACGACGACGTCGGCGCGGCCGGCGAGCAGTTCGTGGCCCTGGCAGGTGCCGATGAAGTGCACGCGATCGTCGTCCTCGAGGCGTCGGGCGGCGCCTCCGATGTCGGGAGGGCTGGAGGCGGGGTGGGCGGTGGTCGACAGGAGGGCGACCCGGGGGGTGGTGCCGGGAGCGACCAGCCCGGCGTACGCCGAGCCCATCACCCCGAAGGTATGCAGATCGGCGGGGCTGGCCTCGTGGCTGGCCCCGACGTCGAGCAGGAGGCCGAGGCGGCGTTCGTCGGGCCGGGAGCGACGGGAGGTCGGGAACACGGCACACAGGGCGGCGCGGTCGACGCCCGGGACGCGGGCGAAATGGCGCTTTCCGCTCAACACCGCCGCGCCGGGATGGCCGGCGGTGACGACCGCATCGGCGTCTCCCTCGGCGACGAGACGACAGGCCGCCTCGATCGAGGAGCCCTGGTCGCGGTCGGCGACCTCCTGCGGCGAGGCCTCGAGTTCGATCCGTTCCGGGGCGTGGTGGATGCGAATGCGTTCGGGGTTGTGGCCGTGCTCGACGAGGTGGTCGGTCAGGCGGGCTTCGTCGCCGACCAGGGTGAAATACACCGCCTGCGACGGCGAGCGCTGCATGCTGGCCCGGGCGACCGCGGCGACGACCTCGCGCGGGGCGTGTTGGCCTCCCATCGCATCGACCGCCAGCGTGATCGGGCCGGGCTCCGGGTCCGGGTTGTCGGGAATGTCGTTCACGGTGCGATCGAAAGCGGGCGCTCGGGAGCGGGTCGAGACGTTCGCGAGTGTCGAAACCGCCCCGAAACGTAGCACCCGGCTCAGCACGGGGTCAACGCGCTCGGCGGCGTGTTTGCGGGCCAATTTGGAAACTTTCAGCGCAGTTGGTAGGTTGGGCGCGCCGTGATTTTGATTCGTCGATCTCAGCCGGTGAGACCATGAGCTTTCTGCCTGCTCGATTTCGGTTCGCTGCGGCCTCGACGGCCCTCCTCTCTCTGGCGAGCCTTCTCGCACTCGGGGGGTGCTTCTTGCAGACCTCGCAGGGGGACGACGAGGAGGATGAGCCGTTCATCATTTCGCCGTCCGACGGCGGCGAAGGCGGCGGAGACGTCGGACTGGCCGATGCCGGCGACGATCCGGCCGGTGCGACCGGCGCCGCCTGCAGCTCGGCGGGCAACTGCCTCGGGGACACCTGCCTGAGTCGTGACGAGTATCCCGGCGGCTACTGCACGACCGAGGGATGCAGCAGCGGCGAATGTGAGAGCCGTGGCGGGGTCTGTGCCGAGCGCGTCGATGGACCGGATCGGTGCCTCGATCGCTGCGAAGGCTCCTGGGATTGCCGGGACGGGTATGCCTGCCGGCCGTTCTCCGGGGCGGACGGTTTCGTGTGCCTCCCCGAACGCGAGGGACCTCCCGATTCCTTCGAGCGGACCCGCCAGGTCCTCGACGTGCGCTGCGACCCGAGCGAACAGGGCAATACCGCCTCGGGCACCCGCTACCGCTTCGAGTTTTCGATCGCCGATGAGGCGAACGCCTTTACGATGGTTCCGTACGTCACCTCGGGGATGGTCCGGCCGGTCGAACTCGAGACCCCTTCCGAGCAGGTCGACCTGCAAAACGACTACCGCCACCACAATTCCCGTCTGCAGGCGGCTCAACAGAGTGGGGCGATCACCGATGTCGGCACCTACGGGGTCGTCGGACTCGACTGGGCGGTTCAGGTTCCCTACGCTCCCCGATTTTCCGATTACGCCGTCGGCGGCGGCGAGTACACCCTGGAGTTGGTTGCCGACGAGGAGCAGCCGTGTGTCTACGTCGTCGACAACCGGGGCAACCAGACGCTCGATCTCAACTTCTATTTCGTCGGGGCCAACGGCCGGGACGCCGAGTCGGGCCGCGACGACGAGGACCTCGCCGAGGCCGTCCAGGTGATGGACGACTTGTACGGCCAGGCCGACATCGACATCGGCGAGAAGCGCTATCGGGACGTCCCCGACGACATCGTCGCCCAGTACCGCAACATCGAAAGCAGCGAAGACGCCAACCGCCTGACCGCCTACGGCGAGCCGCCGAACGACTCCCTGGACGGGCACCTGTCGGTCGATGTCTTCCTGGTCGACGACCTCAACGTCGGGCGCCAGGCCACCAGCAACGTGCTCGGCATGTCGACCGGCATCCCCGGCGCTCCCGGCCTGCACGGCCACGCTCGCAACGGCCTCGTCTTCCAGACCACCGACCTCGGGCGCGACAACGAGCACGTCGGCCACATCATGGCCCACGAGATCGCTCACTATCTCGGCCTCCGACACACCACCGAAGTCGTGCACGGCACCAGCCGGGGCGAGCAGTTCGACAATTACCTCGGCTCGACCGACCCGATCGAGGATACGCCGGTCTGCGAGAACATCGGGGACCATTTCGAGGATCGGGATCCGACGGCCTGTCCCGACTACTACAACCTGATGTTCCCGACCGCTCCCCTGCCCCAGGACGGCCAGGACGTCGGCTTTACCGACGGCCAGAGCCAGGTGCTTCGGTGGAATCCGATGGTGAAGTGAACGGGTTGTCGGGCGTGGGGCCGTCGGTCCCTGGGAACGGCGTAAAACAGCGGTCGTCGGTCGTCGGGACGATGGAGTCACCCCAGTCGATTCGAATGGACGGAATTCCCTCATGCAAGCCTACGAGATTCGGGACGATTTCGGCCTCGAGAACCTCGAGCAAACCGATCGTCCGAAGCCCGAGCCCGGGCCGGACGAGATTCTGATTCGGATGCACGCCGTCTCGCCGAACTACCGGGATTTGATGATGGTCCGGGGACTGTACAACCCGGACCAGCCGCTGCCGCTCGTGCCGTTTTCGGACGGTGTCGGCGAGGTGGTCGAGGTCGGCGAGGAGGTGACCCGCTTCGATCTCGGCGATCGCGTCTGTCCGACCTTCTTCCAGAAGTGGATCGGCGGACAGCCGAGTGTCGAGCGGCTGAAACCGGCGCTCGGCGGGCCGCTCGACGGGACGCTCCGCGAGTTCATGTGCGTCTCCGAGGAGTACGTCGTCTCCGCCCCGCAGACGTTGTCGGACGCCGAAGCGGCGACGCTCAGTTGTGCCGGACTGACCGCCTGGAACGCGCTCGCCGAGCACGGCGACGTGACCGCCGGCGATACGGTGGCGACCCTCGGGACCGGGGGCGTCTCGAGCTTCGCGCTGCAGTTTGCGAAGGCTCTCGGGGCCGAGGTGATCGTCACCTCCAGCAGCGACGCGAAGCTCGAGCGGGCGAAGAGCCTCGGCGCCGACCACGGGATCAACTACGAGGCCAACCCGGAGTGGGGCAGCGAGATCAAAGGCCTGACCGACGGCGTCGGCGCCGATCACATCGTCGAGGTCGGCGGTGCGAAGACCCTGCCGCAGTCGGTCGACGGCATCCGCGTCGGCGGCGAGATCAGCCTCATCGGCGTCCTCTCCGGGCACGTCGAGGATTTCATGGTGACGCCCGTGCTGATGCGAAACGTCCGCATCCAGGGGATCATCGTCGGCAACCGCGACATGTTCGAGCGCATGGCCCGCGCCATCGAGACCAACGACATCCACCCCGCCATCGACCGCGTCTTCGAGTTCGACGAGACGCACGAGGCGCTGGAGTTGATGGCCGAAGGGGGCCATTTCGGCAACATCGCGATCCGTCTCCCGCAGTAACGAGCAGTTCCCATGCCCGACATCGTCGTCCTGGACGGAGAGACCATCAATCCCGGCGACAACCCGTGGCGCCCCGTGCGCGAGCACGGTGATCTGGAGGTGTACGCACGCACGCCCGACGACGAGATCGTCGAGCGGGCGCGCGGCGCCGAGATCGCGTTGACCAACAAGACGCCGATCACCGAGGAGATCTTCGAGGAGCTTCCCGACCTGCAGTTCGTCTCGGAGTTGGCGACGGGCTTCGACAACGTCGACGTCGAG
>CAZRLK010000019.1:20684-44747 GCA_964600555.1 uncultured Bradymonadales bacterium | reverse complement strand
CGGTCGGGGCGGAGCCTCAGGGCTCCCGGAGGGTGTTAGATGGGGTTCGTATATCGAGCGGGCGAGGACGCCCCACCTCACTCCCCCTGCCACCACCAACCGACGGCGACCGCCCCCCCCCCCCCCCCCCCGGTCGCCACGAACGCCCACGGCCCCTCGACCGCGAACACGAGCCGGCGGCCGGCGTAGCCGGCGAACGCACAGACGGCCGCCGCCGGAATCATCGCCACACACGAGGCCAGCACGTAGTGCGTCCCCCGGATGCGCGTCACCCCGTAGGCGTAGTTGAGAAGAATGTACGGAAACACCGGCACCAGCCGCGTGAAGGCGACGTACTGCCATCCGTTCGACTCGACGCCCCGCACGATCCGCTCGAGTCGGCCCGAGGTCCGGCCGCGCAGCCAGTCGCCGACCAGATACCGCGAGACGTTGAACGCCGCCGTCGCCCCGAGCGTCGCCCCGGCCAGATTCAGCAGCGTCCCGACGACCGGCCCGAACATCGCCCCGGCGGCCAGCGTCAGCGGAAAACACGGGACCACCAGCACCGCCGCCGCCGCATACAACACCACAAACCCCGGCCCCGCCCACGGGCCGAGCGAATCGAGCATCCCCCGGGCGACCTCCGGGTTCACCGCGTCGCGGTAGACGAACACGGTCGCCACTGCCGCGATCAACAGCACACCCACGCCCCCACGCACGGCGGTGCGCAGACGGCCGGTCGGCTGGGGCGAACACGTCGACACCTGGAGCCTCCATCGCGAAACACTTCGGCACACCCTCCAGACGGAACGTCTCCGTAATGGTGCCCCCTGCTCCAACGGGACTCAAACGAAGGGGGGTCGGCGCGCTCCTGCAACTCCTCGGATCCATCCCCCGCCGCACGCGGAAGCCGTTGACCGACCCCCCCGACGCTCGTAGATTGTCGATGCTCATGATTCACCTCCCCCTCCAGAGCTCTCGGCCCGACGCCCACCTCCGGGCCGCCCTCGCACTGGCCGCCATCGCGCGAACTCCATTTCGGTTTTCGGTCGAACCGACGCGCGAGGGGACCAGCCCCCTCCGGGGCACCACCGCCGATTTCGTCGAGGCCTTCGCCGCGGTCTTCGACGCCGATCTCGAGCCGTTCGGCGCCGACCCCTCCGCCCGGGTCTTCTCGCCCGCCCTCTCGGACCTCGACCGGCGGCAGTTCGACTTTCACATCGACTCCCCGGGGAGCAGCGTCGAGCTTCTCGGTCTGATGCTGCCGGGCCTGCTCTCGCGCGAGTACCCCACGCGCCTGATTCTCGAGGGATGCACGCACGCCCCCGGCGCCCTGCTCCCCGAACAGCTCCATCCGAGCATCGCCCTGCTGGTCGACGAACTCGGCGGCCACCTGAGCGTCGAGATCGATGCCTACGGATTCCCGCCGCGCGGGGGTGGGCGGGTCGTCGCCGAAGTCACGCCGGTCGAGGGGAGGTTTCCCGAAGTGCGCTGGGGCGACCGCGGCTACGTCCGGGAGCTGACGATTTCGATCGTCCTGGCGCACCTGCAATCCCACATCGGCGAACGCGAGGTGCGGACGTTTACCGACGAGATGAAGACCGACGTCTCCTGGAGTGCGACGATCACCGAGCTGCACGCCGCCGCCTCGCAGGGAAACGTCGTGGCCGTCGAGGTGCACGGAAGCGAACACGTCGAGACGCTCGCCGTCCTGGGCGAGCAGGGCGTGCGCGCCGAGACGATCGGCCGCGAGTGCCTCTCGCAGTTTGCCACCTACCTCGCTGGCCGCGGGCGCTTCCACGCCACCACGCCCGTCGCCACGCTGCTGGCGACCGCCGCCGGAGGCGACGAACTCTGGACGACCGGGCTCGACGAGACGACCGCCGCGATCTGCAGGTACGCGCCGCAGTTTCTCGACACCCACATCGACATCCAGGACGAAGACGGCCCGACGACCCGGCTCAACATCTACCGCGGCTGACGGGGCCGAGCGGTTGCAAATCGCGGGCAATTCTGGTTGTTTACAGTCTCGAATCCGACTTCCAACCGGAGGCGCCATGCCCCTCTCGCCGCCCACTTCACGCCTCGCCGTCGTGCTGGCCGCCGCCGCGTGGATCGGTGTGTCGAGCTGTCAGACCGAACCGACCGGTGGGACCGACGCACCGGACGGGAGCGACGCCACCTCCGTCACCTCGCAGACGGACGCCGGGGCGACCCCGGACGCAGGCGACGCCGACACGGAGGCCGGCTCGGCGGGTTCCCTGTCGGAGACGTTTCCCCCGTCGGTCAGCGCCACGGTCACCCACCGGTTCGACGAGTACACCCTCCGGCCCGGCGAAGAGCGCATCCCGTGCGTGCAGTGGAGCCTCGACAACGACCGGCCGCTGTATGTCAACTCCGTGGCGATGGCCAACACCGGAGGATTCCACCACTCGAACTGGTACGTCGTCCCCGAAGACTACGCGGCCGGCGAGGACGGGTATTTCGACTGCGAGGAGCGCGGCTACCGCGGCTTTACCGCGGCGACCGAGGGGACGGTCCTGTTCGCCCAGTCGACCCAGGCCCGCTCCGAAATCCAGTCGTTTCCCGACGGGGTGACCACCAAGATCCCGCCCGACCACAAGATCGTCGCCGACCTGCACTTTCTGAACATCACCTCCCGCGAGCTGTCGACCTCCGCCCGGCTGACCCTGGGGCTGGTCCACCCGCGCGAGGTCCGCGACATCGCCATCCCGTTCGTCCTCTCGTACAACGACCTCGAGATCCCGGCCGAATCCGAGGCGCGATTCACCGCCGAGTGCGATTTCGCCGACGCGTCCGAGCGGATCACCGGCGACGAGTTCGACATGGAGTTGTACTACGTGCTTCCCCACTACCACGGGCTCGGCAACTACTTCGAACTCGAGTTTTTCGGCGGCCCCCGGGACGGCGAGCAGATCTTCGAGCTGGCCGGCTTCAACGCCGAGGCCAACGGCCAGAAGTTCAACCCGCCGGTCGATCTGTCGGGCGCCGAGGGGTTTCGGTTTACCTGCGGGTACGACAATCCCCGCGACGAGTCGGTCGGCTGGGGGATCGGCGGCAACGAGATGTGCATGATGCTCGGCTTCAGCGACGCCGACGCCATCCTGGCCGGCCGGGTCTCGAGCGGCAGTCACGTCGAGCGCCGCGACGACGGCATCGTCTACAAGGAGGGGCCGTGCGGGGAGATCGGCACCGAGCCGAAGCCCAGCCAGAAGATGCCGAGCGAGGAGGAAAAAGACAGCGAGTTGTACGTGCCCGACAGCGGCGCCGACGGCGAACTCGCTCCGATCCCGGAGTGCGAGGAGTATCCCGGCGACGCCGAGCCGCTGCGCGAGCCGACGCTGACGAACCTCGAGACGGATCTGTTCGAGGTCGGCTGTGCGTTCAGCTCGTGCCACGACGGCGAGGCGCCGGCCGCCGGCCTCGATCTGACGGCCGACGACCTGCACGACGAGTTGATGAACCACGAGCTGGTCACCCCGACCGACGACCCGCTCGTCGACCCGGGCAACCCGGAGGAAAGCTGGCTGTATCGGGTGACCTCGCGGTGCGAGCCGGAGGTCGAGACGGGGACCGTCTCGCACATGCCGCGCAACTCTCCGACGCTGATGGACCCGGAGATGCTGGCGATGATTCGCGCCTGGATCGAACGGGGCGCGGCCGACGACTGACCCCGATGCGCGGGGCCCGGCCGATCTTTCCCCCGTAGCTCACTCGTCGTACAGGTGGGCGTACATCTTCCCGATCGCCCGGGTCCGCACCCAGTCGACCATCCACAACTCGGCCAGGGCGACGAACGGCCGGTCTCCCCGCTGCTCGACGATGTGTTCGGCGGCGCGCACATCGAGGCCGACCTCCTCGTCGAGCGTCTCCATCGAGGCGGTGTTCGCCAGCTCGAGCACCCGGTTGGCGACCGGCGTGCAGCTCGGCACGATCCGGCCCTGATCGTCGAGCTCGTCCGGGCAACGCCCGTCGACATACAGGTAGTCGTACAGCTTGCGGACGCCGTGCTCGGCGAAGTAGTCGACCTCGCTCTTCAGCTCCTCGAGGTCGTGGAAAGCCCGCTGCTGGCGCTTTTCGACGATCTCGTCGACCGCCCGCACATCCAGCCCGACCCACTCGTCGAGGATCTCGCGGTCGGCGCGGTTGGCGAACTCGACGATCTGGTGGGCGACCGGCTCGCAGTCGGCCCGCACCTCGCCGTCCTCGTCGAGTTCCCGCTCACAGCGATGCCGCGGGTACTCCTCGAAGTTCGGGTAAAAGAACGCCGCCCCTCGCTTGTCGTACTCGGTCAACTCGTTCGCCACGTTGCCCTCCCCCTCGCACCACGGATAGTGCATCACCGAACTGGCGTCGTAGTCGGTCAGCGGCCGGAACTGCTCGTCCTCGAAACAAAAATACCCCGCGTCGTTTTCGGGGCGGGTGTGTTCGTGGCGAAAGCCGAGCACGTGGCCGAGTTCGTGGCGCAGGAGTCCGTCGAGCGTCATCTCGTCGCCGTTTTCCTCGTCCTCTTTCGACTCCTCGAATTTCGGAAAGCTGATCCGGACGCGCTGTTTTTGCTGCTCCCAGTTCGGGAAAAACGCCCGGGCGTGGTAGCGGGCATCCGAGGGGGCGGGTTCGACCGGAAAGACGACGTCCTCGGTGCGCTGGCTGCAGCGATCGTCGAGCTGCGGGCGATACCGAAAGTCGACGTGGGCGTGGCTCTCCCAGTCGGAGGCGGCCTGCTCGAGCGCCTCGACGACTTCGGCTTTGCGCTCGTCGAAGGCATTGCTGACGCAGTAGGTGAGATTCAGGCGCCGGGCCCGCGACCAGCGCGCATCGACGCCCTCCTCGCGGCGGTGGACGAGCAGTGACCGGGAGTTGTTCGCGATCCGGCGGCGGTAAAACGCCCTGAGGCCCTCCTCGCCGCCGGCGATCGGATAGTCGCCGTCGACGATACACACGTCGGTGTCGGGCTCGCAGTAGGCGCGCTCCTCGAACTCCTCGAAGCTCATGCCCCGGGTCGTCTCGAAGGGACTGTCGCCCTTCGATCCGGAGGGATCCGCCGAGTCTTCGGCCTCCGCCTCGCCGGACGAGCCGTCCTCGGACATTGCCTCGGCGCATCCCGCGGCGGTGGCGACCAGAGAAATGAGCCCGACAGCCAGAAGCGTCATTCGAATATCACGAAACATGGCACGACCTTCAGAGCGAGCAACAAAAACTCGGTTCAATGCGGGGCGCGTCCGTCGTTGCCTCTGAATATGCACGTCCCGTGCCATCGCCCCCGACAACCCCACAACCCACTGATTATCGTGTGTTTTAAAGAACTACCGGCTTCATGTCATCCGGCGCAAATACCCGCGATCGGAAACCCGAGTTTCCACCCCTCCCGCCCAGATGCCAAACCCGGTTGCCGGTAGCCCCCGGTTCTATCCGAGCTCGGCGACCGACTCCAGGACGTGGTCGATCTCGGCGTGGTCGTTGAGCAGGCCCGGTGTCAGCCGCGGGATGCTCAGGTCCCCGGGCGTCACGGATCCGATGATGCGGTTGCGGCGCAGGTGGCCGAGCACGTCGTAGGTGCCCCGCCCGTCGACGGTCAGGGTGACGATGCCGGCGCGCAGATCGGGTTCGAGCGGCGTGTACACCTCGACGTGGTCCATCTCGGCGAGCCCCTCGACGAGGTGGTCGGTCAGCGCGTGGATCCGGCGCTCGACCCGGGATTTGCCGAGTCGCCGGTGGAAGGCGAAGGCCCGGTCGAGTGCCCAGCGGTGTTCGAAGGCGTGAAAGCCCCCCGGCGTAAACCGCCGCCCCTGGGTGATGCTCATCGAAAAGGTCGGCACGGTGGGCACGGCCTGCTCCCAGGCATCGGGCGAGGCGACGATCACGCCGGTTCCGCGCGGGCCGAACAGCCACTTGTGGCAGCCGGCGACGAAAAAATCGCAGTTCAGCTCGTCGATCGTCGCATCCTCGACCCCGAATCCGTGCACGCCGTCGACGCAAAACAAGATGCGATCGGAGGGGGCTCGCCCCCGGTTGAGTGCGTCGATGCGTCGGCCGATCTCGGGGATCGGCAGCTTCAACCCCGAATTCGAGTGCACCCAGGTCGTCGCCACCACGCGCGTTTTCGGCGAGACGGCCTCGATCAGGCGGTCGACCAGTCGCCCGGCGTCGATCTCGCGCAGGGAGTCGGGCAGTTCGACGTGACGGATGCCGTAGCCGGCCTTTTCGGCCCGGTACTCGATCGCCCCCTCGCTCGCCCAGTGGTTCCAGTAGCCGGCCAGCACCTCCTGGTCGTCCCGAATCCGGATCCCGTTGTAGACGACGGCCAGCCCCGAGGTCGTATTGCCGGTCAGCGCGACGTTCGCCGGGGAGGTCTGAAGGTAGCGGGCCGCCCCCTCCATCGCCGCCTGCTCGGCGTCCTGATCGAGCTGTCGGCGATTGCGCGCCCAGTGGGCGAACAGATAGTCGGTGGGGTTCTGGTTCAGCCCGCGCCGGTGCTCTTCGATCGCGCGGCGAACCGACTTCGGGTGCGTCGCCAGGAGCATCCCGGCCATGTGCACGTAATCGTCGGTCGCATCGAACCGCCCGCGGACCGTCCTCCAGCTGTCGAACTGTTCGGGCGGCGGCTCGGGCTCGGCCGCCGGTCTTTTCGGGGCGACCGGGGCGTCGCCGCGATCGCTTTTCGTCCCGACGTCGGCCTCGCCGGTGTGCCGCGAGACGTCCGGGGAGTCGGTGGCGTCGGTGGAGGGTGTTCGGCTGCTGGCGCCGGCCGGGGGAGGCAACTGCTGGCGGCAGCCGAGGCCGGGAAGGGCGTCGGCGAGCACAGCGAGGAGCGTCGTCACCAGCGCCCCCCCGCGCCCGAGCAGTTGCCGACGGGTCCACCCGTCGAATTCGGGCGAGTCGTTGTCGGAGGACGGCGCCATTGCCGGACCTCACGCTGTCACGCAGCGGAGGAGACAAACTCACGGCCGGTACGGCGGGGCGCCGAGACGCCGCACAGGCGGCTCGACCCTCTGGTGGGCCAAGGTGGACCCGCCGGGACGAGGGTCAAGCCGTCTCTCCCCCCGAGGAGAGGTCAGTTGCCCTCGCTTTCGGCGGCCGATTCGGCTGCCTTCTCGCGAATCCGTTTTTGCAGCTCGGGATCGCGCTGGGCCTGGCGTGAGATCGCCCGGAATTTCTCAAAGCCCAGACCGACGTCTTCGGCGGCCTCGCGCGTCGCCTCCATCACCTCTTTTTGCGCCTTTTTCGCCTCCGAGGGCGTCTCCGCCTCGTCGAGCGACTTTTTGAGCTCCTGGCGCTTCGGTTTCAACTCGGCCGTGACCTCGGCGAATTTCTCGAGGTCCTCGTCCGAGATATCCCCGCCGCCTTCGGAGGGAGCATTGCCCCCGGCCGAAGGTTTGCCGGCACTCCCGGGTTTTTTGGCACTTCCGGGCTTGTCCTCCGAGCCCTCCGTCCCCGCCGACGGGGAGGGCTTGTCGCCCTTTTCGGCGCCGCCGGGCGCAGTCGGTGTGTCGTCGGATGGCGAGCCGGCCTGGCGTTTTTCCTCCGCCTCGGTCGGTTGTGGCGTCTCCGAACTCGCCTGGTCTCCGCCTTCTCCGCCGGATTTGTCGCACCCGGCCGCCATCAACACGGCGGCGGCGAGAAGACCGAGCACGGTCGTCGAAAATCGGGCCATCTGTCTGTTGTTGCGTTTCATATCGCTACTCCTCTGGTCACTGGGTCGAGACGAATTTGAACGTCGAGCTTTCGCGTTCGATCGGCTCACTGTTGTTGCTCTCCGACGACCTCCTTGAAGCGCTGTTGGAGCTGGGGATCGGATTTGAGCTGTCGGCTGATCTGGCGAAACTCCTCCTCGGTCATCTCCTCGTCTTCGAACACCTTCTCGACTTCTTTCTGGGCATCGGTCTGGACCTTTCGGGCCTCGTCACGCGATTCGGCCTCCTGCATCTTTTTCTGGGCATCCATCTGGACCTGCTCGATCTCGCGGCTGATGCGGGCGAACTGCTCGAGTTGTTCGTCGGAGACGTCTCCGCCCTGCTCGGAGGAGTCGGTCCCGCCGCCCTGGCCGGCTCGTTCTCCGGGAGGCTGGCGGCGCTGCGGCGAACTCGACTGACCCTCCTGCGAGTCGGTCTGACCCTCCCGCGAGTCGGTCTGGCGCTGCTGGGAGGAGGGTTGCGATTCCTGACTCGACTTCGAGGAGGAATCACTCGTGGCCTGTTTTTGGTCGTCGTCGGACTTGTCGGCCCCCTCCGAGGAGGCGCAGCCGACCGTCGCGGCCGCCAGCAAAAAGGCGGTGGCGAAAAGGGGAATCAGGGAACGGTGTGCACGAATCTGGGGCATGGGGACACCCGGGGCGAAGAGTCGAATTGACACGAACGAGCCGAGAGGCGCAACGGGCGCTCCCGGCCTCACCCCGGTGTTTCTTGCACAGACCGTTCCAGCCCTCGCCTCCCCCCGGATCCCCTCGTCCGGCCGGAATATCCTTCGCCGAAATGGCTGTTGCAAAATGACACATGTGCCGAAAACGGCCCCGGATTCTTTGAGACATCTCCTGGACAACTTGACTCGACGCCTGGCGGGAACCTCGGCGGCGACTCGCCTTTTTTTGTTCGTCGTCGCCCCGGTCGTCGTCGTCCTCAGCCTCACCGGCGCCTACGCGCTGAACGTGCTCGAACACCACTTCGAGCGGCGGATGAAAGAGGATGTCGAGATGGTCGCCCGCTCGCTGCAGCTTCCGGTCAGCCACGCCCTCGAGCGCAAGCGGCTCGGGAGTCTCGGCAAGTCGCTGACCTCGGCGATACGCATCGGGCGGGTGTACGGCGTCCGTCTGTACAACCGACAGGGCGAGGTGATCGCCTCGACGGTCGGCGAGGCCGACGAGCCGGCCCCCGAGCAGGTCGTCGAGCTCGACGACGTCGACGAACGCCACCGCGAGTACGGCGAGGTGGGGGGGCGGGAAGTGTACTCGTATTTCGTCCCGCTGTCGGGCTCGACGGACAACGTCATCGGGTTTTTGCAGGTGACGCGCCGCGAGGCGGACTTCCAGCAGTGGATGGCCCGCACGCGCTGGATGGGTGCCGGGGCGCTGGCGCTCGTCGTTTTGCTGGTCTCGGGGGTGACCCTCGGCGGGTATCACTCGGCGGTCGGGCGGGCGGTCCGCCAGCTCCGGGGGTCGATGAGCGAGATCGAGCAGGGGGATCTCGACCACCGCGCCGAGGTCGACGGCCCGCGCGAGATCGCCTCGGTCGCCCGGTCGCTCAACGCCATGCTCGACTCGCTGCAGGAGGCCGAGCGGCGGGTCCGCCATCACCGCCGCCAGAAGGCCGACCTGAAAGACGAGCTGCGCGAGTCCGAGAAGATGGCGGCCGTCGGCCGGGTCTCGGCCGGGGTCGCCCACGAGCTGGGCAACCCGCTGAGCACGCTGGCCGGCCATCTGCAGCGCCTCGAGCGCCGCCACGCCGCCGAATCCGACACCGGCGATTCGCTCGAGGCGATGACCCGCGAGACCGAACGCATGCAGAGCATCATCCAGCAGATGCTCGATTTCGGACGGGCCAGCCGGGCCGATCGATCGATTGTCTCGGCCTCGCGCCTGGTCGAACTCTCGGAGCGGCGCCTCCGGCAGCGAGCCGCCGCCGATGGCGTCGACCTCGAGCTGCAATCCGCCGACACGCCCGAGGGGCGAGAGGCCCGGCTCGAAGTCACGCCGGCCCGGCTCGAGCAGGCGCTGTTGAACCTCGTCGAAAACGCCGGCCGCGCCTCCCCCGGCGGCCGCGTTCGGCTCTCGTGGCGGAGGACGGACCGGTACGTCATCTTTCGGGTCGACGACGACGGACCCGGCGTCGACCCGGAGATCCGGGACCAACTGTTCGAGCCGTTCGTGACGACCCGCTCCGAGCAGGGAGGCGCCGGCCTCGGGCTGGCGATCGTCGAGGCCGTCGCCCGCGAACACGAGGGCTTTGCGGCCGTCGACGACTCTCCGCTCGGCGGCGCCCGCTTCCGCCTGGCGCTCCCTCGCTACCGCCCTCCCGACGACGCCTCCAGCCGGGATCCGGACCATGACCACTCGTGAGACGCCTCGCCAGATTCTGGTCGTCGAAGACGACGACGGGTTTCGCCACCTGTTGTGCGAAGAGCTGACCGACGCCGACTTTGCGGTCGAAGCCGTCGGGTCGCTCGCCGAGGGGGCCGAGCTGGCGGACCGGATGCGCCCGGCGGTCGTCCTCTGCGATCTGCGTCTGCCGGAGGGAACCGGTCTGGATCTGTTCGATCATCTGCGCCGCGACGCCGATCTGCTGCAGCCGGCCTTCGTGCTGATCACCGCCTTCGGCAGCATCTCGCAGGCGGTCGAGGCGCTCAAAAAGGGCGTCGACGACTTCCTGACCAAGCCCGTCGACTTCCACGAGCTCGTCTTGCGGCTGGAACGCCTGCTGGAGGTCCAGCAACTGAAGGCCGAGGTCAGCCACTACCGCCAGACCCACACCACGCCCGACTTTCATCGCATGGTCGGCCAGTCACGGGCGATGCAGGAGCTGTACCGGCGCATCGAGCGCATCGCCGAGTCGGATTCGCCGGTGATCGTCTCCGGGGAGAGCGGGACGGGCAAGGAACTGGCCGCCCGGGCGCTGCACGCCAACAGCCCGCGGGCCGACCAGCCGTTCATCCCGGTCAACTGTGCCGGGGTGCCCGCCTCGCTGCTGGAGAGCGAGTTTTTCGGCCACGACTCCGGGGCGTTCACCGGCGCCGACCAGCCGCGCGAGGGGCTGTTCGAGGAGGCCGACGGCGGGACGATCTTTCTCGACGAGATCACCGAGCTGCCCCAGCCGCTGCAGGCGAAGCTGCTGCGCGCCCTGCAGGAAGAAGAGATCCGTCCGGTCGGCTCCAACCGCGCCCACCCGGTCGACGTCCGGATCACCGCCGCGACCAACCGCGATCTCGACGAGGCGCTGGCCGACGATCAGATGCGCGAAGATCTGTACTACCGCCTGTCGACCTTCCAGCTTCGCGTCCCGCCGCTGCGCGAGCGCCGCGACGACATCGCCCGGCTGGTCAGCTACTTTCTACGCGAATCGAGCGCCTCGGGACCCGGCGGCGTCGAAGGGATGACCGAGCGCGCCCTCAACCGCCTGGCCGACTACGCGTTTCCGGGCAACGTCCGCGAGCTGCAAAACATCGTCGAGCGCGCCGCCGTCTTTTGCGAGGGCGACATGATCGAGCTGGGCGACCTCCCGGAGCAGTGCCGCCAGGCCGCCCCGTCCGCCGGCGACGCCCTCTCGTCGCCCTCCTCGGCGCACACCCTCGATGTGACCGACGAGACGACCGACTCCCTCGTCGAGATGGACGCCCTCAAGCGCCGCTACGCCCACCACGTCCTCGAGCGCACCGACGGCAACAAGCGCCGGGCCGCCGAGATCCTCGGCATCGGACGCCGCACCCTGTATCGGTATCTCGACGAGGAGTCCGCCGAGTGATTCGGTGCCGGTCGCGTCCCCCCGCGGCGAGCCGGGCTCACTCCGAGGCCATCCACGTGTAGGCGTGCTGGAAGAAATCGGCGACCGCCACCCCGGCCAGAAGCCCGCCGACGAAACGTCCCGCCTTCCGATCGGCGGTATAGGTACCGAACACCGCCGCCGCCGCCCACGGGTCGAGGCAGATCTCACACGACAGCAACTCCCCGATCGCCCGCCGCAGGCCGCTCTCGCGCCCGGTCTCGAGCGTCTCGCCTTTCGGGGCCTTGCCGTCCGACGCCGCCCCCAGATACTCCGTGAAATACGCCCGCACCGGCGCCGTGACGAAATCCTTGCCGATCAGCCGCGAGAGCTTGTGGCTGCCGACGGCGAGCATCGCAAAATCCCCCGGCGGAAACGACTCGGGGAGCCGGTCGTGTCTCATCGCCCAGGCCAAAAAACTCCCGGTCCCGGCCAGATACAGCCCCATCAGCCCGGCGAAGCCTCCCAGCGGCATCTCCCGCCGATTCGCCCCGTAGCCGCGCCACCGTCCGTCGACCATCATCCCGCGTTGACGACCCTCGTCGTCGCGTTCGCTTCTCTGCTGCTGCGCCATCGCCATCCTCCTCGTCTCGATCCGAATGCGCACGCACACCGCCACACCCTCGGGCGGGTTCGCCGGACCCGCCATCGATTCAACCTTGAAACGTCTCGGCGCTCGATGCATCCATACGGTGAACCGTTCCCCTCGCCTCGGCTCACAGATGAGTAACGAAGTCGTAATCAGCGAACGTCCCCTGAAAACCCCCTGGCAGACGGCCGACCCGTTTTTGTTTTGCATGCACCACGACGACCGGTATCCGCCGGGCGACGAGCAGATGGGGCCGGAGGCCTCGCTCGAGGGGCGGAATCTCGGCAACGACTTTTCGGGCAAGGATGGCTGGAGCATGTATCACGGCCGCCGCGTCCCGGGCTTTCCGCGCCACCCCCACCGTGGCTTCGAGACGATCACCATCGCCCGCAACGGCTTCATCGACCACGCCGACTCGCTGGGGGCGAAGGCGCGTTTCGGGCGCGGCGACGTCCAGTGGATGACCGCCGGCAGCGGGATCGTCCACTCCGAGATGTTTCCGCTGATCGAGCGCGACGGTCCGAACCCCACCGAGCTTCTCCAGATCTGGCTGAACCTCCCGCGCGAGGCGAAAGACGACGATCCGTATTTTACGATGTTCTGGGACGAGAAACTCCCCCGTCGGCGCTTCGACGACGAGGAGGGCCGCGTCACCGAAGTGACCGTCGTCGCCGGCGCACTCGACGGACTGACTCCCCTCGAGCCGCCGCCGACCTCCTGGGCCGCCGACGACGACAGCCACGTCGCCGTCTGGACGATCGAGATGGAGGCCGACGCGAGCTGGACGCTCCCCGCCGCCGACCCCGAGGCCAACCGCGTGTTGTACGCGTTCGACGGCGAGGGGGGCCGGATCGGAGGGGAGGCGATCGCGTCGGGCCGCGCGGTCGAATTGCGGCCGGAGCACGAATGCGAGATCGTCAACGGCGCGGAGCGCGGCGAATTTCTGCTGCTGCAGGGGCGCCCGATCGGCGAGCCGGTCGTCCAGCAGGGGCCGTTCGTGATGAACTCGCGGGGCGGCATCCGCCAGACGATGCTCGACTACCAGCGCACCGGCTTCGGCGGGTGGTCGTGGGAGGAGGATGCCCCGGTTCACCCGCGCGAGGCCGGCCGCTTCGCCGTGCACGTCGACGGCACCGAGGAGCGTCCCGACGAGCTGTAAGCCCGGGAGGCGCGGGCGGCGGGCTTGCCTTTCGGGCCGGCCGGCGGAGGTTTGGGGGCGAGGTCCGATGCCGTCGGTTCACCGCCCCTCGACCGCCCCGACTTCCCGATGCCGGAGTCCACCCCGCCCGTCGTCGTCATCACCGGTGCGACCGCCGGTGTCGGCCGCGCCACCGCCCGCCTGTTCGCCCGGCAGGGGGCTCGCCTCGGCCTGATCGCCCGCGGGCAGGACGGCCTCGAGGCGACCCGCACGGAGGTCGACGAGCTGGGCGGGATTCCGCTCGCCTACTCCGCCGACGTCGCCGACGTCGAGCGCCTGGAGGCGGCCGCCGACGAGATCGAACAGCGGCTCGGCCCGATCGACATCTGGATCAACAACGCGATGACCACCGTCTTCGCCCCGACCTCCGAGATCTCCCCGGAGGAGTATCGGCGCGTCACCGAAGTCACCTATCTCGGCTACGTGCACGGCACCAAGATCGCCCTCGAGCGGATGACTCCGCGCAACCGCGGGACGATCGTGCAGGTCGGCTCCGCCCTGGCGCATCGCGGGATCCCGCTGCAGTCGGCCTACTGCGCCGCCAAACACGCCGTCGTCGGATTCACCGAGTCGGTGCGCACCGAGCTCTTGCACGAGCGGCTCGCCATCGACGTCACGATGGTCCACCTGCCGGCCTTGAACACCCCGCAATTCGACTGGTCTCGCTCGAAGATGTCCCGCCGCGCCCAGCCCGTCCCCCCGATCTATCAACCGGAGGTCGCCGCCGAGGCGATCCACTGGGCCGCCCACCACCCTCGCCGCCAGTATCTCGTCGGCGCCCCGACCTGGAAGACCGTCTGGGGCAACCGGCTGGCCCCCGGGATCGCCGACCGTACCCTCGCCAGCTCCGGGTACGACTCCCAGCAGACCGACGAGCCGGAATCACCCGATCGCCCCGACAACCTCTGGTCGCCCGTCCCCGGCGATCACCGCGCCCACGGCCGCTTCGACGACCGGGCACGCGCCACCAGCCCGCTGTCGTGGATGTCGCGCCACCGGGGCACCGTCGCGGCGGTCGCCGCCGGGCTCGCCCTGGCGGCCGCCGGCGCCACCCGGCTGCTCACAGGCGATTGAGCCCTTTGCCCGGCGCCCCGCCGGCCTCGACGCCCCTCGGATTCGCGATCAGCCCCTCACTCGACCACCAGCGGGTACTCCTCCTCGTCGGCCGCCGCCCAGTCCCAGGCCGAGCCGGGATAGTTCGCCACCCGCTCGAAGCCCAGGTCGACCAGCACCGCCGTCAGCCACGCCGAGCGCACCCCGCCGGTACAGTAGGCGACGACGCGGTTGTCGGGCGAGATGCCGCGTTGCTCGAGCAGCTCCCGGATCTCGGAGGAGGGCCGAAGCCGGCCCTCGTCGTCGAGCAGACGCCGGTAGTGCAGGTGGACCGCGCCGGGCAGGTGACCGGGCCGATTTTCCCCGTAGGGCGTCTCGCCGCCGAACTCGCGCTCGCTCCGCGTATCGACGATCACCGCCTCGGAATCGTCCCCGACAAGTCCTTTGATTTCCGAGCGCGCGATCGTCCAGCTCTCCCGACGCTCGACTTCGAAATTCCCCTCCTCCGGCTCGGTCGCCTCGTCGGTCGTCTCGACTCCCTGCTCCGCGAGCGCGGCATGCCCCCCGTCGACCAGCGCCGCCCGCTCGTGGCCGAGCGTCCGGAGCATCCAGACGATGCGACCGTCCTCGCCCCAGTTGTCCGGCGGGTTGCCGACGACGAAGACGGGACGATCGGCATCGACGCCGAGCGCCCGGAGCTTCGCCTGCAGCTCGGAGGTCTCCTCCAGCAGCTCGCCGCGATCCTCTTCGCTCGACGCGGTGAACTCCCCCCACTCGACCGGCACGGCCCCGGCGACGTGCTCCTCGTTCCACGCTGCCTCGCCGCGGGTGTCGAGGACGACCGGATCGTCCTGCTCGTCGATCAGCTCGGCGGCCCGCTCCGGCTGCACGATCCAGGAGAGTGCCTCGCCGCCGGACCCGGCGGCGAGCTCGTCGGCCCCGACGGTGACGACCAGCGCCACAGCGAGGACGATTCCGACGCCGATCCCGACGTCACGAAGCCCGTCGGCCAGTCTCCCCGTCGGCGACGGCTCACGGCTCGGCTTGCTCGCCACTGTCGTCTCCCTGCTCATCGCGTTTCTCCTCGGGCACAAGGTGCGTCCGTTCCCCCCAGTCGTCGGCGATTTTCTGCAGCTTCGCCTCTCCCTCGCCGGCCAACCGCCACGTCGAGCGGTGAAACTCGCGGCCCCGGACGTATTTGCCCTCCAGGTCGTGATGCTCGTAGGCCTCGGGATACATCCGGTACTTGTCGGCAACGACCGACAGTTTCGCCGGAAGCTCCGAGGCCGGCACGGCGAGCCGCACGTCGAGATGCTCGCCGGGGTCGAGACGGTTGTCGTACTGGAGAACAATCTCGGGCCACCACTCGTATTTCGATCCGATCCGCTGCTCGACCGCCGCGACCGGCTCTCCGTCCTCCCCGCCGACCTCGCCGCGGATGTCGATGTGGCGCTCCGGATCGCCGGTCGGCAGCCGGTGGCCGGCGTAGGCGTTGGTGACGCGAATGCGGACATATTCGCACCTGTCGGCCTCGGACGGACAGTCGCCGGGCTCGAGCAATCCCGGCCGCCGGTCGTCGGCACCGGCGTCCCCGGAGGGCTCGGCTTTGGCCTCGGGCGGCGCCGCTCCGGGGAGGACCTCGATTTTCGCACCATTCCCGTACACCTCGTGCAGCGGCTCGATCTCGTCGCGGTATTCCGGCCGCTTGGGGACGAGCGACCCGCCGAACCAGTGGCGCCGGGTCGTCCGCTTCGGGGTCTCTGACCCGGCGACCAGCCGGCGTTCGACCTTCGGCATGTGGCAGCTCTGGCAGTGGCGATCCTGCTCGCTGTACTTGCTCGACTCCCACTCCTGACCGGTCGTAAAAAAGCAGGCCAGATTGCGGCTCGGCCACTGCGCCTCGGCCTGGTGGCAGCGCACGCAGTTTTGCTCCGAGCGCAGATCGGGATCTTTCGCCGTCGGATGCGGCGCGTCGGTATCGCCCCACGGTCCGTAGACGGTCCCGTCGCGGACGTGGCAGCCGGCGCAGGTGATCCCCTCCTCTTTGAGCTTCGGCGAAAAGTCGGGGTTGTCGACGTAGGTCGGCTTGCCGATGTTGTCGTCGGCGAGCTCGACGACGAGTCTCTCCTGCTGGTTGATCAGCGGCGTGTGGCAGTTGACGCACATCCAGCCGACGTCGTCGCGCTCGCCGCCTCCATCGCCTCCCCCGTGGCCGCCGCGGGATTTTTTCAGCTCGGCCTGAAACTGCGGATCGCTCCAGGCGCGGTGGTGCGTCGAGACCTTCCACTCCCGGTAGATCGCCTGATGGCACGCCCCGCAGGTCTCGGCGCGAAGGTTCGGCAGCCCTTCGGGCACCTCGGTGTGCCCGAGCGGCTGCTGGTAGTACGGCCGGCTGGCGTAAAACTCCTTTGCGGCCGCGATCGGCTCGTCGACGTCCGCCGTCGGCACCTGGCGGCTCGTCGCATCCGGCTCGGAGGCCTCACCGGCGTCCGGCTCGACGCCCGGCGCCGTACACGAGCCCGCCTGACAACTGGCGAGGGCGACGACGAGCATGACGAGGGCCGCGACCGCGAGGCGCTGACAGATCGATCGACTCACAGATCCTGGAGGACGTCGAGGGGGTGGACGGCTCGTGCGGCGGCCCCGGTCGCGCCGCCGCCGGAGGAAACTACCACGCCCGCCGGCCGACTCAAAACGACGCGTCGGCTCCGGGGCGGCAGGCGAGGGGACCGGGGATCATCCGAGTCCGACGTCGAGAATCATCATGATCGTAAACCCGATCATCAACGCGACGGTCGCCAGATCGGCGTTGCCGCTCTGCTGGGCTTCGGGGACGACCTCCTCGACGACGACGTAGACCATCGCGCCGGCCGCAAAGGCCAAAGCGTACGGCAGCACCGGCCGGCCGACGGTCACGAACACCGCGCCGAGCACTCCGGCGAACGGCTCGACCGCCCCCGACAGCTGGCCGTAGCCGAAACATCGAAGCCGGCTCAATCCTTCGCGGCGAAGCGGCATCGACACCGCGACGCCCTCCGGGAAGTTTTGCAGCCCGATCCCGATCGCCAGCGCCACCGCCGCTCCGGTCGACGCCCCGCCGATCTCCATCGCTGCCGCCCCGAACGCCACCCCGACCGCCAGCCCCTCCGGGATGTTGTGCAGCGTGATCGCCAGCACCAGCAACACGCTTCGCCGCCAGGTCGTCTCGATCCCCTCGGCCTCCTCTCGCTCCGAGCCGGGATGCAGATGGGGCAACACGCGATCGATCCCCCAGATCGCGGCGCCCCCGAGCAAAAACCCGACCGCCGGCGGCAACCACGCGACCGCGCCGAGCTGTCGGGCCATCTCGATCGACGGCGCCAGCAGCGACCAGTAGCTCGCCGCCAGCATCACGCCCGCCGCAAACCCGAGCATCCCGTCGAGCAGCCGCTGGTGGAATCGCCGCGTCACAAAGACCGTCGCCGCCCCCAGCGCCGTCACCAACCAGGTGAAAAGCGTCGCCGCCAGCGCCTGCAGAATCGGCGACCATTCGTAAAAAGCCTCGAATACCATCGTCTCTCGGTTCCCGCTACCACGTCGCTCCGCGCCCCCGATCGCGCCGGAATCGGTAGCCCCGGCCATGCCGCGCCGTCAACCGCCTCCCCGCTCTCTCCCGTCGGCCCGCCCGGACGGGGACTCTGTGTTATTTCAGCGTCTGCACCCGCCCCCACAGATCGGTCGACCCCCAGATCCCGCGCCGCAGACACTCCAGTTGCACGATCTGGCTGTGGTCGACGAACAGGTTGACCTCGGCCCCGTAGTTTTTGACGTACCAGTGAAAGACCTCCGGATCGGCCGCCTCGAACATCACCTGCTCCAGGCCGATCTCGTCGGCGAACTCCGCCGGGACGTCCGTCCGCCAGGTAGCGACGTTCTCGGTGATCCCCTCCGATTCGACCATGATCTGGTAGGCGCCCGCCTCGACGAACTTCCGGGCCTGATCGATCGCCCAGTCGACGTCCAGCTCGCCGGCCTGCTCGAGCTGCTGCTCGGAGCTGACGCCGCCGCCGGCCCCGAACTGAATCCCCACCTCGGGTTTGGCCTTCAGGTCGTGCTCCTGGACGATCTCGATCATCCGGAGCCAGTCCTCGGTCGGCAGCGAGATGAAACCCGCCGACAGCTCGACGACATCGAAGCCGAGCTCCCGACACTCGCGCACGTACTGCACGAACGCCTCCCTCCCCTGGGTGACGACGTACTCGGCGAATCCCCCGGTCGAGACCAGCGCGTCGTGCTCGTGGCAGATCGCGATCAGCTCCTCGAGCGACTCGCGCGGCATCAGCGAAAACGAGCCCCCGGCGAATTTCAGCGAGTCGACGTACGGTCCCATCGTCTCGAAGACATCCTTTAGATATCGCGCGCCCACGACCGAATAGTACGGACCTCGGATTTCGGTCAGCCCCCGACTTCTCGGCTTGCGCTCCCGCTCGTTGACCTTCAGAAACTGAAAGGCGCGATCGTCTTCCGAATAGGCCATGGCTCCTCCTCGATTCGATGCCTCGTGCGCTCTCCTCGTCTCTCCTCCCCTCGCCCCTTCTCCGATCAGGTCGAACCGGCCGCACCGACCCCCTCGAGCAACTCGACCAGCCGGGCGACGGGTCGGTTTTCCAGATCGCGGACCACCTCCACGATCGCCGCGCGGCGATCCTCGCCGGCGTGCGGCGCGGCCAGGGCGTGAAATTTCGCCTCGATCGTCTCCCAGCTCGCCGGCCGCGTATGAAACCCCTCGTAGTCGTCTTTTTCGATCGCGTATTCGGTGCCGTCGGCCGTCGTCACCTGCACGCGGGCCGGCATCTCCGCCGGAAACCGCCGCGAGTAGTCGGCCCGCTCGCGCACCTCGACCCGCCCGAGAAGCCCCTGGACGTCGTCGGCTTCGATGCGCCGCCGGGCGTACTGCTCGGGGAGTAGCTGCCCGTCGAGCATCGCGGCGGCGAGCATGTACGGCAGGCTGTGATCGGCTTCCTCCTTGCGCCGCACCCGCCTCTTGTCGCCCTCCTCGCCGCCCCCGATGATGTCGTAGGCGACGTCGAAGATTTCGACCTCGATCGCGTCGACACGCTCCGGATCGATTTCGTGCCGTTCGCGCAATTCCAACAATCCCTCGAGCGCCGACTGCGAGTGCACCTCGGCGTTGTATTTTTTGACGATCGTGCGTTCGACCCGGTCGAGCGACTCCTCGCGCCAGGCGAGGTCGAACTCACCGGCGATCGAGTGCATGAAGCCCTTGTTTCCCTCGAAGACCTCCGGGGGACCGGTGATGCCGTGTCGGGCCAGCCAGGCGGCGTGGGTCGCCCCGAAGGCGGTGTGCGGATACGCCAGTCCCTTCCAGTGCGACAGGGCCCCGGTGCGCGTCACCCGGAGGGCGTTGAGCGCCGTTCCGGCGATCGCGACGGCGTCGGCCGTCTGCTCGGCGTCGAGGCCGAGCGCCCGCGAGACCCCCGCCGCCGCCGCGTACGCCCCCTGGGTCGTGTGGTCGAAGCCCCGGGCGCGCACCGGCGCCTCGTCACTCAACCGACAGTGCACCTGGTAGGCGACCGCCAGCGCCACCAGAAACGCCCGCCCGGAGCGATCCGCGAATTCGCTCGCGGCCAGCACCGCGCCGAGATTGTCGCTCGGGTGACACGTCTCCCCCGCGGCCAGATAACTGTCGTTGAAATCGAGGTAGCGGACGAGAAACCCGTTGTACAAGGCGGCGCGATCCGGCGCCGTCGCTCCCCCGCCCACGAGCGAGGCGTGGCCGCTCCCGCCGAGTTCGTCGACCTGTCGGCGCACCCGCGCGACCGGCGACCCCTCGAGCGCTCCGAGGGCACATCCGAACGCATCGAGAACTCGCCGCTTCAACTGCGCCAGTCCCTCCTCCGACAGCTCCTCGAACGATGCCCCCTGGGCGAACTCCGCCAACCTGTGCACCATGGCCATCTTCGAACTCCTCGGAGTCGAGAACACGAGATCGCCCCGGTCGGTCTCCGTCAAGGTGGGCACGAAGGAGGTGCGTCCAACGAATCCGCCGAACGCCTCCCGGCCGACTTGTCCCGGGGAGCAGCAGGGGGCAGCCGCCGGACTCGGAACAGAATCCGCCGCCGGGCTGTTTGCGACACCACCCGCGGACTGGTCGCCGCCCCACCCACCTGCGTCTCTGTACGCGACGCGCACACTCGCTAGAATTGGGGCGTCGGACAGCCCGTCTCCCTTCGAGGCGTATCGGAAGTCGAGCCGGACGGTCGCGCATGAACCGCAAGGCCCTGCTCAAAAAATCCGTCAACTGGATGACCGCCCTGGGCGGGAGCATCTCGGCGGTCAGCCTGTATTTCGCCTTCCAGGGCTGGGAGCATCTGGCCTGGGTGCTGATGGGCGTCGGAGTCGTGATCGACGCCGCCGACGGGTCGGTCGTCCGGCTTCTGGGCCTGGAGGCGATCGCGCCGCGATACGACGGCGCGCGCCTCGACGAATACGCCGACCTCATCACCTACGTCATCGCGCCGGTCGGATTCGTCTGGGCCTCCGGCATGCTGCCGTTCGACTGGCTCGGCGTCGCCACCGGCATGGTCGTCATCGCCGTCTCGTGTCTGCAGTTCTCCCGCGAGGACAACAAAACCGACAGTGCCTTCTGGGGCTGGCCGTCGTTCTGGAACATCGCCTACTTTTACGCCTGGGCGGCGGATCTGGAACCGACCTGGGTCGTCGCCGGGAGCCTGGCGTTGAGCGTCGGTGTCTTCCTCCCGATCCCGTTCGCCTACCCGTCGAAACTCCCGAAGCTGCGCAAGACGACGATGGGTCTGGGCGTCGCCTGGGGCGTGCTGCTTTTCGTCTATCTCCTCTGGCCCGAGATCAGCGACCTGTGGCTCGCCGTCTCGCTTCTGTTCCCGGTCTACTACCTCGGCCTCTCGGCGGTGATGCACGACGAGCTCAAATGACCCCGCGACCAGCCCCTCCCCGCCGGACGGGGTCGACGCCCGCGCCGAGATCGTTATCATCGGAATGGTCGGCGCCGCGGGTCGTTTTTGTCGACGAGGCCGCCCAGACGGCGGCGACGCAGACGCTTTCGTTTGTCCATGTCGACGGTCAGTAACGGCGGTCGGCGACGACCCCGCCCTTGCGATCGATCCAGGAGTGCAACCGCATGAGTGACGATCTGAACGACGAACTCCCTGTCGACCTCGACACCGAGCCCGACGAGGGCGACGAGGGGACCGAGCTGTGGCACTGGATTGCCGGCGCCGGCGCCGTGGTCGTCGGGATCTACGTTCTCTCGTGGCTGTTTCGGGTCCTCGCCGGCCTGGTCGGTTTTCTCGTCTACTACGGCGGGCTCGCCCTGCTGGTCTACGGGGCGTATCGCGGGGTGCGCTACATGCTCTCCGGAGATTCCTCGGCCAACGAGGCGAGCGACCGTCAGGTCGCGCTCCCGGAGGATATCGACGTCGAGAGCGAACTCGAGACCGAACTCGGCGAACTGGAGTCGGGCGGCCTCGAGGACGGCGACCTGGAGGGGGAACTGGAGGGCCTCTCGCTCGACGACGAACTCGACCGGGGGGTCGAGGAAGTCTCGGTGGAGGCCTCTGCCGATCGGGAGCTCGAAGACGACGAGCTCGAGCGCAAATTCGCCGAACTCGAACGAGAGATGAACGATTCCTAGTCTTTCTCGTAGCCCCGACCGCCGGCAGTCGGGGAGAGCCGACGGCCGGGCTCGACCTCATCGCTCGAGCATCGACAACAGGCGGTCGTTGGTCAGAAGCTCCGAGGTCAACAAACCGGCCACCCGCAGATCGATCCCCGCCTCCAGCAGCTCGTCGCTGACGGCCTGCGCCAGCGCGTCGGGCGTCTCCTGCTGGTCGCCCTCGAACATCCGATTGCCGACCCGCCCGAGCGGCCCGGCGACCTCGAGCATCTGCTCGTCCGACGGGCGGAGCCTCTCCGGCAGCTCCGGGCCGATCTCCTCGAGCGTCCGGTAGGCCGTCTCCATGTAATCGAGCAGCCGCTCGTCGTCGTCGCCCCCGCCGTCGCCTCCGGTCAGATGCCGCTCGCGCAACTCGCCTCTCAGCGCCGGATCGCCCAGAAGATCGACCAGAAACGAACTGGCGTACTCCTGCATCTGGCGCATCGCCTCGACGGTATGTTCGAGCACGAGCTCGAGTGCCAGGCTGGCGGCGAAGTCCGTGCGAGCAGACTCGGCGACGGCCGCGAGCTGGCCGGCGGTCGCCGCGTCGCCGTCGAGCTGATACCACAGCGCCATCCAGTCGAAATTCCCCGCAATCCGCTCGCTGACGCCCTCCAGCCCGGCGATCGCTCCCGCCGCCTGCTCGCGCCACGCATCGGCGGGCTCTCCCGGCGGCGGGACCGGCGGCACCGAAGCCGCTTCCAGTAGTCCGCGGTCGAAAAACCACGACTCGAAACACTCGTCGTCCTCGAAGGTCGACCGCACGGCCCGCTCGTCGATCTCGGAAGCCGGAGCGACCTCCGGGATCTCCACGCCGCTTCGGGGCAGCCGGTCCAACAGGTAGATCCCGAGTTCCGTCTCCGGCAGCATCTCCCCGCTCGAAGGGTCGGCGCGATCGATGAGCCGACGGGCGATCTCGATCCCGAGATCGATCGACACCTCGGTCGTCCGGATCGCCCGCTCACGGGCCAGATCCTCGGCGAGCTGGTCGATCTCCTCGCGCACCGCATCCCGCAGCGCGTACCCCTCCCCGATCGCCGGACGATCGTGGCGAAACGCGAAGTGAAATCCGTCGTAGGCCTCTCCATCCGGGCGTTCCGTGAAGAGCAGAAGCGCCAGATTGCCGGCCCCGTCGGGCGTCCCCAACAGTGCGAATCCCTCGGGGGCGGCCGGAGACTCGTCCGCCCGGCCCCGCAGCCGGTCGGCCGCTTCGTGAAATTGCTCGCGCCACCTTTCGTCGTCGAGTTCGTCGCCCCGGCGCTCGATCCAGTCGGCGTCGCCGACGACTCCTTCCTCGACGATCGCCTCGAGAGACTGCGCCCAGAGCGGCTCGTAGCGGGTCTCCTCGAGGAGCGGACGATAGGTCAGACCGGCCTGAAACTCCGTCTCCGTCCGGTGGCGCTCCAACTCCTCGAAGATCTCGGCGCGGAGATCGTCCGGCTCGCCGAGCAACATCTCGCCGAAATCGCGCACGACGTCGACGTGGACCGCCGTAAACTCGAAGATCGCACTGTAGACTCGAGCCGCCGTCTCGACGTATCGCTCGCGCGAGCATCCAAACGTCTCGAGCGGCTCGTCCTTTTCGACCTCCCGGTTCGTCGCCAGCACGATGAACGCCACCTCGCTCGGCCACACCTCCGCCCCCGGACGCCCGATCCCCTCGGAGACGATCTCGACGAGTCTGTCATACTCCTCCCCGAGACCGATCGCCTCGAAGATCCGTCCGACGACGAGAGCGTCGACCCCGTCCAGCCGCCCCTCTTCGATGCGCTCGACGAGGACGGCCCGGACCTGCTCGGGAGGCACCTCCCCGAGCCGATGCTCGAGCTCCACGACGTCGCGCGGCGGCTCGTACAACAGATCGTCGATCAGGTCGCTCACATCCGGCGAGGGTGTCATCGGACGACTCCAGTGCGTCGAGCAAATATTCCGGCGAACGGCGATGAGGACGTAGGAAACTCCCGGCCAAAATCAAAACGCAATCCCTTCCCCCACCAAATCCGGCCCGCACATGCAACGTGCCACCCACCCTGCATTTCCCGGCACATGCAACGTGCCACCC
>CAZRLK010000019.1:0-20584 GCA_964600555.1 uncultured Bradymonadales bacterium | reverse complement strand
TGCAACGTGCCACCCACCCTGCATTTCCCGGCACATGCAACGTGCCACCCACCCTGCATTTCCCGGCACATGCAACGTGCCACCCACCCTACATCTCACTGAAAAACCTCCATGTTCGAGACGTTCGACGGTCACTTTCGCCGAACTCGACGGCCGGCCGACCGTCGTTTGCCTGCCGGTCGCCCGCGTGTTATCGAGTGTGTTGCGTCAAGGGGTGCCGAGACCCGCCAATCTCCCGGACGAGAGGGGCGCGGCATCGGCTGAGATCACACCCGTTGAACCTGATCCGGTTCGCACCGGCGTAGGAACGACGCCAGAGCCTTCCCGTCGACCGTCCCCGTCCTTCCGGACGCACGGCACCGAGGGTCTCTCACCCGGCGACGCGACACGCAGACGCGTTCGATTCGATTCCACGCCCGAGAGGCCCGACCGATGACGACTTCCCCGACCGATCGACTGATTGCCCGCCACCAGGATCTCTGGGACCGGATGCTCGAGCACCCGTTTTTGCTCGAAACTCGAGACGGCGACATTCCCGACGAGACGTTCCACACCTGGCTTCGGCAAGATTACATCTTCGTCGAAGCGGCGATTCCGTTCGTCGGACAGCTGATCAGCCGGGCGCCCAGTCGCCAGCTTCGCCGTGCCCTGGGCGAGATCCCGGCGGCCCTGGACCAAGAGCTCGACCTGTTCGAGGAGCGCGCCGAGACCCTCGGCGTCTCCATCGACGACGTCGACCCCGGCCTGACCAATCACGGCTACGTGCAGTTTCTGCAGGCGACGGCCTACCGGGAATCGTTCCCGGCGGCGTTCACCGTCTACTGGGCGGCCGAGAAGGCGTATCACGAATCCTGGAAGATCGTGCACGCCGGCCTCGACGACGACCACGCCTGGTGGCCGTTCGTCGACAACTGGGCCAGCGAGGAATTCGGCCAGCTCGTCACCTTCCTCGAAGATCAGACGAACACCCTCGCTGACCGAGCGAGCGACGCCGAATTCGAGCGCATGGCCGGGGTGTTCGAACTGACCGTCAAATACGAGATCGCCTTCTGGCAGATGGCCTGGGAGGGACCGGCATGGCCCGGCCTCGACCGGTCGTAAAGCCGTACGGTTCCGCACGCCACACGACCACCTTCTCCCCCACTTTCGAGGAGCCGACCATGAGTTTTTGCGACGATCTGTACGAAGAGGTTCGCCCCATCTGGCAGGCCCAGCTCGAGCACCCGTTCGTCGTCGGCATCGCCGAGGGCACGCTCGAGGAGCGCAAGTTTACACGCTGGGTGCGCCAGGATTACCGCTACCTCGAGGAGTTCGCCCGGGTGTTCGCCTGGGGTGCAGCCAAGGCCAACGACCTCGGCGAGATGCAATTTTTCGCCGGCGCCCTGGACCTCACACTGAATACCGAAATGGAGCTTCACCGCTCGTACGCCGAGCGTTTCGGGATCTCCGCCGAGGACCTCGAGACGACGCCGATGTGGCCGACCACCCGCGCATACACCGACTTTCTGGTCCGCGTCTCGGCCGACGGCGACCTCTCGGAGCTGCTCGCCGTCCTGTTGCCGTGCGCCTGGGGCTACGCCTGGCTCGGCGAAAAGCTCGAGGCCGACTACCCGACCCCGGACGACGACCGCTATGCCGACTGGATCGCCACGTACACCGACGAGGAATTTCAGGGGGCCGCCGACCACCTCAAATCGCTGATGAATCGGCATGCCGAACACGCCGGGGAAGCCCGACGCGAGCGGCTCACCGACCTGTTCGTCACCTCGAGCCGCTACGAGTGGCAGTTCTGGGAGATGTGCTGGGAGGGCGAAGTGTGGCAGCCGCACTGAGATCCCGACATCGAGCACCGGCGGGCGGCGCGGAGTTTGGCGCCAGGCGGGTGGACTGATACCACTCGCCTGGTCGCCTCTCTCCTTCGACGGAGCCGCCATGACGATTCTCCTCTGGTTTGTCGCCGTCCTCCCCGCCATCGCCCTGGTCGGGCCGGTCCTGATCGGGTGGTATTTTCAGTCCGGGTGGGTGCTTCGAGTGGGACTCGGCTTCGACCTCGCCGCCGTCCTGCTCGGAGTCGCCTGTCTGGCGCTGTTCGGACCGTGGTCGGGCGAGCCGCCACCGCAATCGGTCGCCGCCGTCGACTTCCTCATGTTCGTCGGGGGAGGACTGATCGTCTCGGGGGTCGTGTTCGGGATCGCGACCACCTGGCTGCTGATGACCGATCGTCCCGATTGAGGCCGACACGGCGGCGCCGGCACTCACCTCACTACCACTCCCCTGGCTCGACACACCTGCCCCCGTCTCCGGCTCGTCGCCGGACACTTCGTTCGCACGCCCGGCCGAGACCACCGATCAGGTGTACAGATCCTTCCCCCCGTCTCCCTCGATGCGCTCCAGCCGGTTGGTCAGCCGCTCGATCCCGTTGCCGGCAAATCGCTTCTCGAGCTCCCCCTCCACGTAGATCACCGTGTACGGCAGATCGCGAACCTCGCTCAGCCACGAGGCCTCCTTTTTGAAGCTCGCCAGTCCCGGTTGATCGATGGTCATCTTCCCGAAGACCACATCACCCCACTGATGATCCTCGGCCAAAAACTCCTCGAGCTCCTCGCTGTAGGCCTCGCACGCCTCACAGTCACTGCGGCCGAGCACCAACACGGCCCTCTCGGACCCGACGAACTCCCGCCAGTTCGAACCGTCGATTTTCTGCAATTCAGCCATCACATCCACCTTCGATCTCCGCGTGACCCTCTATGCATCGGGGCTCCGACGACGAACGGGGGAGACACCGGCCGACGCACACCCGGCGACTCCCCCCGCTCGCCCGCTCCGTGCTCGATCAGGCGACGAATTCGTCACCCGGCTCCCAGCCGGCCCCGCACATCCCGTCGCTCATCAGCGCCTGGGTCGTGCGCAACACCTCGGCCGGACTCCGTCCGACCCCGAGGTCATTGATCGACATCGCCCGCACGATCCCCTCCGGATCGATGATCGCCGTCGCCCGGTAGGCGACTCCCTCGTCCTCTTTGAGCACACCGAACTTCTCGCTCAATTCGTGACTCGTATCCGCCAGAATCGGGTGCGTGATCGACTGGTCGAATTCGTCACTCTCTTCAAACCAGGCCCGGTGGCTGAAAAACGTGTCGGTGCTCGCTCCCAGCACCGCGACACCGTCGTCTTCGAATTCACCGAGGATGTTCTCGAATTCCTTGATTTCCGTCGGACACACGAAGGTGAAGTCCTTCGGATACCAGTACAAGACGTGCCACTGGTCTTCGAAATCGTCGCTCGAAAACTCCGTCTGTTCGCCTCGAAAATAAGCGGTGGCGTTCCAGTCCGGGGCTTCTCGTCCAATCAACGACATGTCGGTACCTCGCAAAGTTCGGAAAGAATTCACCTTTATTAAAAAATTACAACTGCGCCAAAGCGCAGCGGAAAGCTATCACCGAACCGGCGACCGTCAACCGGCCGGTCGCGCCACTCCTCCCCCGCCCACCGAAGTCTCCGACAGCTCCGTCGACGGAGCCGCCCCGAGGCCGGATATCCACCGGGATCGTCGCACCCTCTCGAAAAATTTGAGAATTCGTCCAGCGCTGAAACAATACGCCCGGCGGGGCAAATCCCTATCGCTCTCCAAGGATGGAGTCAGACGACCATGGACCGGTCGGAGATCTCCCCAGACACACCGCGAAACCGTCGGAGGATGGCCCTCGCGACGGCCCTCGCCGCCTTCGCACTCGGTGGATGTACCGAACTTTTTACGCCGACACACGCCGGCGAGCTCGAGCACAATGTCGTCTGGGCCGGCGTCCATCGGCTCACCGACGATCTGGTGGTCCAGGGGGCCAGCCTCCGCCTCGAGTGCGGGGCCCGCATCGAGGCCGAACCGGGCGTGACGATTCACGTCCGCGACGGCGGCCAGATCGTCTCCAGCGGCCGTCCCGGCTGTCCGGTCACCTGGACGCGTGCCGACTCGGCCGGCCACTGGAACGGCCTTTCGGTCGAGCGGGGGGGTACCTTCGCCGGTGCCTTCTCGCGCATCTCGTATGCCGGCCGGTATGGCGCCGCCATGCACGTCGAACGCGGCGGCCGCGTCGATCTCTACGAGACCGCCATCCGCCACTCGGCCGACGACGGGCTCAGCGTCGACGACGAGGGCCGCATCGCCCGCGCCGATCGCCTGGAATTCTCCGAGATCCACGGCCTGTCTTTGCGCGTTCCGGCCTCCGAACTCGGCGCCATCCAGCGCCCGGCGATCGACGAGTCGGCCGGCCGTATCGTCGCCCACGGCGGCCTGATCGACCGGCGCACGAGCTGGGACTTCCCCAACCGTTCGATCGAACTGGTCGACGACGTCCGCGTCCGCGATCGCCTCGAGATCACCGCCGAAACGCGCGTCGAATTCGGCATCGGCGCACGGATGAGCATCGAAGCCGGCGGCCGTCTGCGCGCCGTCGGCAACGCCCGGCTCGGCTACGACGCACGCCACCGATACGTACGCCTTTCGTTCCAGCCCGGCAGCAGCATCGCCTTTCGCGAGGATGCCGGCTCGGGGAGTCGCCTCGAGTGGGTCCTGTTCGAAGGGCCCGCCGCACGACCGACCCCGCCGCTGCACGTCGCCGATCCGGCCGCCGTCACCGTCGCGCGAAGCTTCCGATCGGCCACCGACTGCACAGGGCTCGCTCGCCGCGAATCCCCCGACACCTGCGGCTGACGCCCGTCGCCCCCCGGTCCCGCCCGCTTCGACGGCTCACGAACTCAACAGATCCGCCTCCTCGGAGTGCTCGCGGTCCTGCTCGATCTGCTCGTCGAGATCCGGCTTCGGCTCGAGGTCCTGGACCGGCCGGTCGAGATCCCGCGACGCCCGCTCGCGCCGCTCGCTCTCCTCCTCGCGCGCCGACTCCAGCTCCGCCGTCAACACCCGATAGGTCGGCTCCGGCATCTCGATCCCTTCGCTCTCGAGCACCCCCTTCAGGTGCCGGAACACCTCCCCGCGCACCTTCTCGAAATCGTAGGCACGCTGGTCCATCCACCCGTAGTAGGCAATCGTCACCGTCGACTCCCCCAGCTCGTCGATCGTCGCGAACGGCTCCGGGTCGTCGAGCACCGAATTCGCCTCCAGCAACATCTGCGCTCCGACGCGCTGCGCGGCGACCAGATCCTGATCCCCTCCCACCGCCACCCGCACTTTGAATCGCCGCCGGGGGTTCTCGGTGTAATTCGAGATCGACTCCTTGAAGACCGTCGCATTCGGAATCCGGACGTGATTGCCGTCGACGGTCATCAACACCGTCGCCCGCCTCGTCAGCCGCACGACCTTGCCCTCGAACTGGTCGATGGCGACGAGGTCGTTTTTGCGAAACGGCTGCTGGACACCCAGCAAGATGCTCGCCAGATAATTTTCGGCGATGTCCCGAAACGCCAGCCCCAGCGCCAGGCCCGCCACCCCCGCCGTCCCGAGCACCGCCCCCACCAGCGTCGTCACCTCGAACAATTCCAGAACGAACAACACCCCGATCAAAAAGACGACCACCACGATCGCCTGTCGGGCCAGCTCCTCCAAAAACGGCTGCTCCTCGAAGCGATCCCCCGGTAGCGGGATCCGGCGGGCCAGCCGAGCGAGCCCCCAGAAGATGCCGAGGATTACCAGCGCGACCGCCACGAGCGGCAGGGCGCGCACAAATTCGACGAGCCGCTCGCCTGCCGTCTGCAGCGCCGGCGAGAGCCGCTCACCGACCTCGTGCAACACCTCGATGTCGTTGTCGACGTAATAGACGCCCTCCAGCCCCCGCGCCAGCCGCTCGGCCCGGTCGACCGCCTCCGGACTCGCCGTCTCGCCGGTCAACTGCACGACTCCCGCCTCGACCTCGACGCTCACCTGCTGCAACTCCTCGACCCGCGCGAAAATCGTCGCCAGCCGGTTGCGCACCACCTCGTCTTCAACGCTGCGTTCGGTCGGCGACTTGCGCTCGTCGGCCGGGGCGTCGACGACCTGGATTCGGTTGTCGACGTACAGGGTGTGCGCAAAGCTGGCCGCAATCGAGCCGGCTGCCTCCCGCGCCCCGGCCGTCGGAACGCTCCCCTCCAGGCGGACCACCCGGTCGACCACCGTCGCCTCCACCTCGTGAAACTCCGGCACCCGGTCGTAGACGCGGTCGAGCTGGACGGCCAGGTCGGTGTCGCTGTCGATCTCGGTGCGGGTGCCGGCGGCGACGCCCGGCGCCGAGTCGCCGCCACCGGCGGCGGGCGCCTCCACACCGACCTCTTCCCCCACATCCGGCCGCTCCTGGGCGATGCCCGCGAGCGGTCCCCCGGCCCAGACGCCGAGCAGAGACGCCATCGAGACGAGGTGGACGAGGCGCACTTGCGGGCGTCGTATCGATGCCAGTTTCATCGCCAGCCGGAGGCTCGGAGAAGATTGTCGGTCATCGACTCGTACATCTCATCGACATCCGCCGGAGACAACCACCACCCGGCATTTGCCTTGAAACCCGACCCCATCCCCTCCACGCTAGGTGGGGGCTCGCTTCGCCGATCGCGAGCCGCTGGCAGCGGAGAGTTCAGACGTCCCGCACCCCGTGGCAGCAGCCATGACAGACATCATCGATCTGGGGCCCGAAACCGACGATTTTCGCCAGGCGCTCCTCGAAGGACTCGCCGGCGAGCACAAAGCCGTCCCCTGCAAATTTCTGTACGACGAGCGCGGCTCCAAGCTGTTCGAGCGCATCTGCCGACTCGCCGAATACTACCCGACCCGCACGGAACTCGGGTTGATGCGCAATCACATCGACGAGATGGCCGCGGCGATCGGCCCGAAACCGTGCATCGTCGAACTCGGCAGCGGCAGCGGCATCAAGACCCGTCTGCTTCTGGATGCTCTCGACCGGCCGAGCTCCTATCTGCCGATCGAGATCTCGAAACCCGCCCTGCGACACTGCGCCGACCAGATCGCCGAGGACTTCCCAAACCTTCCGATCTATCCGATCTGCGCCGACTACACCGAGCCGATCGAACTTCCCGCCCTCTCGGAGGGCACCGACAACACCGTCGCGTATTTTCCGGGCTCGACGATCGGCAATTTCGAGCCCGACGATGCCGTCGCCTTCCTCGGCCGCATCGCCGACCTGTGCGGCGAGGGCGGCTCGCTTCTGATCGGGGTCGATCTGTACAAACCGGCCGAGATCGTCGAGCCGGCCTACAACGACTCCCAGGGCGTCACCGCCGAGTTCACCTCGAACCTCCTGCGGCGCGCCAACCGCGAAGCCGACGCCGATTTCGATCTCGAGAGCTTCGAGCACGACGCGCCGTTCAACGACGCGCGCCACTGCGTCGAACTCGGCCAGGTCAGCACCGTCGCCCAGACAGTCCGAGTCGACGGCGAGGCGTTCGACTTCGAGGAGGGCGAGAAAATCCAGATGGAATATTCGTTCAAACATCCGCCGGACGAGTTCCGAAAGATGGCCCGCCAGGCCGGCTTCGAGGTGAGCGAGATCTGGAAGGATCCCGACAAGGAGTTCAGCATCTGGTACCTGCAGGTGCGCGACTGAACGGCAGTCGCGAGGGGCCCGGTGTGGCCGGCTATCCGACCAACCGCTCCGCGATCCGGCCCATCGCTTCGCCGGCCCGCGCCTGCAGGCGTATCCACGCCTGTTCGTCGCCGCGGGTTTCGCCGAGGTTGACGATCACGACCGGCATCATCGCCTCGCCGGCCCGTTTGACGAACCGGTAGCCCGACCAGACGGTCAGCGACGAGCCGACCACCATCAACACCTCCCCCTCTCGCCACAGCCGCCAGGCCGCCTCGACGGTCGCCGAGGGGACGTTCTCGCCGAAAAAGACGACGTCCGGCTTCAGCACGCCGCCGCACGCCTCGCAGACCGGCACCCGGAAATCCGGCGGGATCTCGGTCGGCAGCTCCGCATCGCCATCCGGCGCGATCTCGGCGTGCTGCTCCGCCCAGCCGGGGTTCATCGCCGCGAGCCTCCGCTGCAGCGCCTCCCGCCGCTCGATCGCCCCGCACTCCAGACACTGCACCTCGGCCAGAGCCCCGTGCAGCTCGACGACCCGGTCGCTTCCGGCCTTCGTGTGCAGACGATCGACGTTCTGGGTGATCACCCCCTCGACCACTCCCGCCTGCTCCAGGCGCGCGATCGCCCGGTGCGCCCGGTTCGGCCGCGCCTCGGCGAAGCGCCGCCAGCCCAGGGTCGCCCTCGCCCAGTACCGACGCCGGACCGCCCCCGAGTCGACGAACTCCCGGTAGGTGATCGGCTCGGGATGGCTGTTGTCGCGCTTCGGCCCCCGGTAATCCGGAATGCCCGATTCCGTCGAACACCCCGCTCCCGTCAACACCACCACCCGCATGTGGCGCACCAGATCGACGATCTCGTCGATCGGTTGTGGCTCGGCCGGCCCCTCCGGCACCCAGCGCTCCCTGTCGGCGTCGATCGATCGCGAACTCATGGCACCGGCAAACATACCGCGCCTCGGCGCTCGTCTCCACCTCTTCGTCGACCGCCCGACTCCCCCCTCTCTCGCCACCAGGATTTGCTCGAGCCGCTCTCGGCATCACCTTCGGGCGGTAGAAGGTCGTTCCGGGGACGCCGTAGGCGCCGTATCGAGCGACGTATCGGACCCTTCGAACACGACGGGAGGAGCAAATGGTTTCGACTGCAACCAGGTGTTTGCGCACAATCGCCGTGGCCGCGGTGTGCGGGGGGCTGGTCGGCCTCTCCGCCTGCGGCTCCTCGAACACACCGGGAGCCAACGACGGTGGCGACGAGATCGACGGGCTGAAAAGCTGCCGGCGCACCTGCGAGGAGGCCGCCGACTGTGGCGAGCAGACCGACCGCTGGAGCTGCCAGAACGGCTACTGTCTCTCCGAGACGCGCTTCGACGAAGAGTGCAGCACCGACCAGCAGTGCTGGGCACGATTCAGCGGGTGGGAGCAGACCGAATGCGAACAGAGCGGCTGCGGCTCCGGGCGCATCTGCATCGAGATGCAGGGCAGCGACTACTGTGCCACGCAGCCTCGCTCCGACGGCTGTGCGATCGGCTCGAGATACGAGGCGGCGCTCGCGGACGGCAGCGGCCAGGTCACCGTCTGCGCCAGCCAGGGCTTCACCTGCGATGCCGGCCTCTGCCGCGAGCCGTGTACCGGCGACGACGACTGCGAGGGCAGCCGCACCTGCGACGAGGCGAGCGGGCGGTGTCTGTGCAACCAGGACTCCGATTGCAACGGCGACCTCGTGTGCAACCAGGGCACCGGCGATTGCGTCTGCCGCAGCGACCAGCACTGCAGCGGCCAGGGCGCCGACACCTGCTACGACGGCACCTGCGGGTGCGGCAACGACGATAGCTGCTCGTCGTTCGGCGACGATTACACCTGCGGCGCGCCCCCCCGTTGAGTTGATCGGGCCCGCGCCGCCGACTGCACCCCCAGGGATTCTGCGATGAGCTCCGACGATGTTCCGGGCGCCGGCCAGTTTCTGCCCGACGAACTCGACCTCGAGGCGCTCCGCGAGGCCGCCGCCGGGTGTCGCGGCTGCCCGCTGTATCGCGACGCCCGCCGGGTCGTCTTCGGCGAGGGGCCGGCGTCGGCCCGATTGATGCTCGTCGGCGAAAGTCCCGGCCGCGACGAGGACCGTCGGGGGCGGCCGTTTGTCGGCTCCGCCGGCTCGGCGCTCGACCGAGCTCTCGAGGAGGCCGGCCTCGAGCGCGAAGCGCTCTTCATCACCAACGTCGTCAAACACGTCAAGTGGGAGGAGCGGGACGGCGAGGGCGCGACGCCGCGAGCGCCGTACGTCCGCGAGATCGAGGCCTGCGCCCCCTGGCTCGAAGCCGAGATCGACCTCGTCGAACCGGCCTGCCTGGTCGCCCTCGGCCGCACCGCCGCCCGCGGCCTGCTCGGCGAACCCGTGACGATCTCGGAAGCCCGAGACAGCCCCCGCCCCTCCCAGTTCGGCCCGCCGGCCGTCGTCACCTACCACCCGGTCGCCGCCCTCCGAAATCCCATCCCCGAGCGCCGCGACGAGATGCGCCGGGCGCTGGCCGAGGACCTTCGCGTCGCTGCCGAACGGGCCGGCCTCTCGGGCTAGACGACGACCTCCCCGTCTCCACGCCCCTTTCGGTCACCCGCCCGGCCGCCTACCATACCGTCGGACCGACGCTCCGCCACCGCGATCCTCGCACCGACGCCGACCGATGCGACGAGGAAGCTTCGCCAACGCCTTCGTCCGCGCCCTGTTCGCTGCGGCCTTCCTGGCGGGCGCCTGGTTCGTCGCCGGCCAGGCCGTCTCGATGGCCCTCCTCGGCGACTCCTCCCCGGCGACCGTCGTCGGTTACTGGCAGCGCGAACCCGACCTCGACTACCGCAAACTGACCCGCAGCAGCGAGCGCCTCGAACCGATCCGCGAGCCGACCGTCCGCATCGCCGAGGGGCGAACCAAACACCACTGCGATACCGTCTACCGCGGACTGCGGTACTCCCGCGAACTTCCCTCCCGTGGCACCCGGTTCGACGTCGTCTTCCGCCCCGACACGCTGCAAAACTGCGTCGCCTCGTCGACCGTCTTCTCCGGCCTCCGCATCGGCCTCGGCGCGATCTTGTCGCTCATCGGCCTCACCCTCGCTGGCTCCGCCGTCTCCGATCTCGCCGTCTGACCCCTCGCCGCCGGCGCGACTCGCAGGCGTGTTCAGATCCATCGCCCCAGCTTTTCGGTCACCTCCTCGACGCGCTCCTCGTCGCCGAGCCGCTTCCACTGCTCGCGCGCCAGATCGTAGATCTCCCGCCCCCGGTCGTACTGCCCCCCGTCGACGAGATGATCGCCCGCAAATTCCAGCAGCTCCGCCAGATCCCGCTCGCACTCGGAGGTGTTGCGCACGAACCGGCGCACCGGCCCGAGGTGCTCTTCGAGCGACCCCCACCACTGCTGGCTGGCCGCACACGCCAAAAGCCCCGCCAGCGCGACCGCCCGGAACGTCCGCCGCCCGCTCGATTCGAACGCGTCGGCCGCCAGCACGAACAGCCGCTCCGCCTCCGAGGCCCGCCCGCGCTTCAGCAAGATCGTCGCCAGATTCGTCTGCGCGATCGATTTGCGAAACCCGATCGCATCCTGCAACTCGAGACAACTCCGATACAGCCGCTCGGCGCGCTCGGTCTCCCCGGTCACCCGGTAGATCTCCGCCATCGACTCCTGGGCCGTCGCCGCCCCCGGAAGATGCCCGATGCGCTCGAAGCGCGACAGCGCGTTTTTGGCGTAGGCGAGCGCCTCGTCGAAATCCTCCTGGAAGAAAGCGTGCCGGCACCGCAACGACTGGTTGTTGGCGAGCGCCAACTCGTCGTCGTGCTCGGCCGCCTCCCGGTAGTCGAGTTCCAGCAGCCGTTCGGCCTGCTCGAACTCCCGCAGCGAGGTCAGCCCGTGCGCCACCGACCCGTACACCCCCCGCAGCCGCTCGCTCGGCGAGGCGGTATCGAGCAGCCGATACGCCTGCTCGAGGTACTCGGCGGCGTCCGACACGCCGAGCCACTGCTTCGCCAGCGCCAGCCATCCCATCGCGTGCGGCCGGATCTCGTCCCAGTGGTACCGATCGGCCGCCTCCAGCGCCCGGCGCGCCTCCCGGCGAGCGCCCCGCGGATCGTCGTCGTTGAGAAACGTCCGCGCCCGCACCACCCGCGCCTCCCCCCACCTCGGGTCGTCCTTCGGCATCTGCATCTCGTCGAGACATGCCAGATAGTCCGTCAGCAACTGCTGGGACGCCCGATATTCCCCCCGCCGGCGCCGCCCCCGCGCCCCACGCATCAACGGCTCGAGCGCCCGATCGTACTCCCCGGCGCTCCTCGCATAGCGGCCGAACCGCTCGGCGACTCGTGGCTTCGCGATCTCGTAGTACACCTCGACCATGTTCGCACAGTGGCGTCGGTGGTCGATCCACCGCCCACCCTCCCGCGCCAGCCGCTCGATACTCTCGTGCAAAATCGCGTGGGCGAACGACCACCCCTCGTCGCTGCGGTTCGCAAACCGCCGCTCGGTCAGCTCGCCGGCCAGCGCATCGTCGAGCCGGACGCCGGCCAGATCGCAGACCGCTCGCCACTCCTCGGTGCGCACCTCCTGGCCGAGCGCCGCCGCCAGCTCCAGCGCCTCCCGGGCGTCCCCGCCGTACTCCTCGAGCAACGCCTCCAGGCGCTGCACCCAGACGTCGTGCAGATGATCGGGGATCGCCGGATCCACCCCCTCGCTCAACTCGAAGCCCCGCTCGCCGACCTCCAGCACCCCCCGCTGCACCCAGTCGCCGATCAACTCGACGGCAAACAACGGGTTGCCCGAGGTCCGTCGGACGACCTCCCGGGCCAGATCCCCCTCAAGCATCAACAACTCCTCGACCAACCGCTCGTGATCGACCGGATCGAGCGGGGACAATTCCATTTGCTCGACCCCCGGCCGCTCGACCAGATCCTCGAGCATGTCGCGCTCGATCGAGCGTTCGGCCAGAATCTCTCCGGTCCCGACCATCACCAGATACACCGGCCCGAGATCGCGTTTTTGTTCGTGGACGAACCGCGCAAATTCGATCGTATCGCTCCCCCACTGCACGTCGTCGCACCAGACGACCACCGGTCGATCCTCGGCCAGATGCGCCAGATACCGGCTGACGACGGCGTACCTCTGGGTCGGCTCGGTGATGCTCACACTCGGCGACTCCACCTCGCCGGCGTCGGCGGGACGCAGAATTTCGATCATCGTCTCGAGCTCGTACGGCGAGTTGCCGGTCGCCTCGCCCATCTTGTCGTGGACGAGCTGGCGAGCCTCGCTGTCGGTCGCCCGTCGGGTGCGAAAATGCCTCGCGAGCATCCCGGAGAGCCCGTCCGTCTGCCCCCCTTCGGCGCTGTGGGTCGCCCGCAGGACCGTCGCCGCCCCGAACTCCTTGAGCCGCTGGGCGAACCACTCGACCAGCCGGCTCTTCCCGCACCCCTGGCTGCCGCGCACCACCGTCACCCGACTCTCCCCCTGCTCATCGACCTGCTTGAACCTCCCCCACATCCGGTCGAGTTCCCCGTCGCGGCCGACCAGCGGAATCGAGCGCACGCCGAACAGCCCGAGGCCCGCCCCCACCATCCGGACCGGCAGCGGCTTCAGCGTCGGCTGGGGCCACTGGTCGGGCAATCGACTCACCTGCGGCGTCGACTCCTCGTCGCCAAGCTCCCCGTCGTCATCCGGCAACAGAGGATCGAGCACCGGCGTCAACCGGACGAACTCCGAGGCGATCGGGTCGTCGGGTCCCCGGGCGAAGTCCGGCTCCGGCAGATCCGCCAGCCGACACGCCGCCTCGGCCGCCGTCCGAAAACGATCTTCGGGATCGCGCACCAGCATCCGATCGAGCCACCCCTGAAACTCCTCCGGCACCGGCACCTCCGGCTCGAGCCTCGGATGCCTCGGCCGGAAATGCTGCTGATAGATCTCGTCGAGGTTGGAGGCGTCGAACAGCTTGTCGCCACCGACCAGCTCGAAGGCGACGCATCCCAGCGAGTACAGATCCGACCAGGGCCCGTGGCGCCGCCACGGCTGCTCGATTTGCTCCGGCGCCATGTACCGCGGCGTCCCGACGCTCGCACTCATCGTCGAGCCCCCCTCGATCGCATACGCGATCCCGAAATCGGCGAGCTTCGGGATCAACCTCCCGCCCCACTTGCCGAGCAGGATGTTCGCCGGCTTGATGTCGCGGTGGATCAGATCCGTGGCGTGGGCGTGGGCGATCGCATCGAGGACGTCCAACAGCAGCGACTTGACCTGCCGCCAGCTCAACCGACACACGTAGTCGCCGAGCGTCCCCTTGCGGGTGCGCTCCATCACGAAATACGGCGTCCCCGCCGGCACCTTCCCCTTGGTCAACCGCTCGGTCGCCTCGTCGGTCTCTCCGTAATCGAGCACCGTCACGATCGCCGGGTGGTTGACCGCGCCCGCCGCCTGAACCTCGTCGCGCAACTGCTGGCGAAACCGCCGGTCCGAGGCCGACTCGTCGGTGATCGCCTTGATTGCAACCGGCACCCGATGCTCCGGGTGCAGCCCCGACAACACCACGCCCATCGCCCCCGTCCCGATCACGTCGTACACCTCGAACGGCCCGAGCCGAGTCCCGGTCAGCGACGAGGTCGACTCCTCGCCGCCAACCGCCTCGCCCCCCGTCGAACCCGGCGGCCACAATCCGTGATCCTCCGCACTCGACGGGATCGGTCTGGGCGTGTCGCTGTCCGTTGACAAAACCGCGTTCGTCCGGGTCAGAAGATTCCGTTGATGATGCACTCGTCGGAGACCGCCCCCGCCGCCGAATCGAGGGGTGCGCTCATGTCGTTCGCCGAGGCCATGCTCTTCGAGCAGACACCATCGATCGGGGTGACTTCCTGCTGGTCGACGAACTGCCGGTCGGTGTGCACCACCAGCGAGGTCGTCTGATCGCCGATCCGCTCGACCTCACGCGCCAGCGAGACCGTCTCGTCGTCGTCCTCGACAAATTCGTCGCCGGCAGCCACCAGGTCGGCATCGCGATGGAAGGTCCGCCCGCCGCACTTGAAGATACCGTTGATGATACAGTGCTGGTCGCGCACCGTCCCTCGATCGTCGATCACGACGTCGAAGATCTCCCAGTTCACCGCATACACCCCGAGCCCCGTCCCTTCCGGGTCGAAGTTCACGGTCCCGATCGACGTACACGACTCCGCCTCGATCGAGTGGTCCCCGTCGGTGTTGCCGTTCTCGGCACACTCCTCGCCCTCCCGGGGATCGTGAATCTGATAGCCCTCGGGGACCTTTGTCTCCGAGGAGCCGAGCATCGCTCGTACGTCGACGGTCTCCCCGTCGATCGTCACCATCCCGTCGGGATCGGTGACGACGTCGAGCAGAAAGTGGTTGAAGCCCTGAACGATACCCTCCTCGCGGACCACGGGCGTCGAATAGCCGAGCTGCATGTAATCGAAGTTGAACAGACGCACCTGCTCGGGATCGGGCTGGACGCCGGTTAACTCGGCGACGTACCCCTGCAGCTCCTCGAGGCTATCATAGGTGCCGTCGTGCTGAGGTACCAGCCCGCCGGCGTTGTACTCGCGCAGGTCGACCAGCACCGCCGTCCGCCCCGTCTCCTCGTCGGTGTGCGTCATCACGAAATCCGAGGTATCGACCTGCTCCGGCTCCTCGAAGCTGGCGAGTTCCGGGATCCAGCCGAACGTACAGCGCGTCCCCTCCGGCAGCTCCTCGTCGGGCGGACACTTGCAGTCGTACGGATCGGCCTCCGGATCGCACTCGCCGGCCGACTGGAGCGCCCCGGGATCACCCGGCGCGGATTTGACCAACAGCCCCCGGGCGGTCGCCGTCGCCGAGTCGACCACGCTCCCCTCGCCGTCGACCAGATCGACCTCGTATTCGTACAGGTACTTGCCGCCGGGAATCCGCAGCTCCGAGCTGTCCTTGCCCTCCCAGTGCGTCCGCACGTTCGTCTCCCCGTCGAGCGGAGTGCTCCCCGACAGGTCGACGTCGACCTCCTCGCAGTCCTCGACGTCGATGACGTTCCAGGTGTACTCGAGCCGATAGTCTCCCTCCTCGCCCAGATCGTCGGGCACGTGGCCGGCGTTGAACCAGACGGTGTCGTGGTAGCCGTCGCCGTCCGGCGAGAACATCGGGTGGTCGACGGCGACGTTCTGGACCGTCACCAGCCCGTTGTCCCCGGTCGTCGTCGGCTGGTCGGTCTCGGGCGTTTTGGCGGCCTTGACCGCCACGTCGAGTTCGGCGCCCGGTTTCGAGGCGACCCGCACATCCAGCTCGTGCTCCCCCGCCCCCACTTCGATGCGCTTCCGAAGCTGGTCGGCCCCCTGGCCGAACTGATCCGGACCGAACACCTGTTCGCCATCGAGCTTCACCCGGGCCGACGAGACGCGCCCCTGGCCGCCCTGGCCGTCGGTCGATCCGGCACGGTTGGTGACCGTCACGCACACCTCGCTGGCCGCCTCGATCTGAAACGACTCCGTCTCCCGGTCCGGCTGCCCCGCCGTGCGACGGACCGTCTCGTCGACCACCAGATCCCCGTGGTCGCACGGGTCGCCGGGCAGAACCGCCGGCGACGGCACGGCCTCCCGACCGCACACCTCGCCGGAGCCCGGAAACGTCTCGTCGGTCTGGTCGGCCTCGGCGTCGTCGTCCTCTCCGTCGTCCGATCCCTGCAGACCTCCTGCCGAGGCCTGACTGTCCGGGTCGTCGTCGAAAGCCGAACACGCGACCAGACCCGTCGCCACGAACGCAATGATGAACCCATGGATGAGCCGAGTGGATGAACGACGTCGATACTGCATGGCGTACCTCCCGATTGCCGGCACCGACCCGCAAAGCTCGATCGGTCGCATATACGACGTCTCGGCCCGAGACGACCGCGAGCGGTGCGACCTGAAACAATTTTTGCGATGAGCGTCTCTACCGGAAAGTATACCGAATCCCGCGGATCGCAGCAATACGCGTCCCCCCCGGGAGGGCGGGCAGCCCCGGAAATGGGGCATGTCGGCCGGTCTTCGGTGGGTGCGATCGGGTGGGGTCAACCGCCGATGCGTCCGGGGGAGACCGGAGGATTGTCGTCGAGAGGCACCTCCGACTCCCTGTCCGCCAGCTCGGCGTCGGACTGCTGGGGAAACTCCGGACCGGCCCCGACCGCCTCCCCGGCGCGCTCGGGCGAGACGACCGGCACGACGACGACGAACCGCGCCCCTCCCTCTTCTCGATTCTCCGCCCGGATCTCCCCTCCCTCCCGCTGGACGATCTGGCGACACAGCCACAGGCCGATCCCGCTCCCGCCCTCGCGATCGCCCTCTTTGGTGGTAAAAAACGGCTCGAAGATCGCCTCCAACCGGTCGACCTCGATCCCCGGCCCGTTGTCGATCACCGTCACCACCGCCCGGTCCCCTCGCCGCTCGGCCCACAGCCCGATGCGTGCCTCCTCGACCCCCTCGACGGCGTCGTAGGCGTTCAACAGCAGGTTCACCACCACCTGGATGAACGACCCCCTGCAACCGACCACTTCCGGCTCCGCCTCGATGTCGACCTCGAGTTCGAGCCCCGACCGGATCTTCGGCTCGACGACGTCCAACGCCCCCTCGATCGCCTCGCCCAACCCGAATCCCTCCCCCTCGTCGCCCTCCTCTTCGACGTACATCGACAGGTGCTCCGACAGCTCCTCCAGACGCGTGATCGCCTCGACCGCCCCCTCGATCTCGTCGGCGACCTCCTCGTCGGCCTGCTGGCGCGCGAGATACAGCCGCATCTTGACCACCGAGATGACGTTGTTGATCTCGTGGCCGATGCTCGCTGCCAGCAACCCCAGCGTCGCCAGCTTGTCCTGGTGGGCCAGCTCCTCGACGTATTCGAAAAACTCGTAGTGTTCCCGCCGGTGGCGTCGCCTCGAGACGACCATCCAGACGATCACGCCGAGCACGACGGCGAGCAAAACGATGGCGACGATCAGCAGGCCTCGGATCTGCATCGGAAAACTCATCGGTGGTATCCAGGAGGGGACGACCGGATCGACGACGCTCGAGATACGGGGAACCCGCCGATTCCCTCGGCTCATGTCCCCGCCTCGCACGGCGTCTCTCCTCTCGAATATTGCTTTGCACGCCACTTTCGTGGCTCTCGTGCGATCTGTCAATCATCATCTCTATGATCGCCACCCGATCGTTCGATACCCGGTCTCCCGATCCACAGCCCGCACGAGCTGAACGCGCGACTTGAAAGATCCGCCCGCGCGCCCCAGCGTACCCCTTCGGATCATGCGAACCGGCGCGCGCCGCCCCGGCCCCCCGACCTCGAGACCGATGGCCGACGCTCCCGACAATCCGCCTCCGCCCGACCAGCCGACCGACCTCGACGGCGAGGCCGACGATCGCGGCAGCGCCGCCGGGTCGGTCGCCGCCGGCATCCTCTCGAGCCGCATCGTCGGACTCCTGCGCGAGCGCACCGTCGCCTACTTTTTCGGCACCTCCGCGCACGCCGACGTCCTGCAGGTCGCCTTCAAGTCCCCGAACCTCCTGCAAAACCTCCTCGGCGAGGGGACCATCTCGGCGGCCTTCATCCCGATCTACAGCCGCATGATCGAGCAGGACCGCCCCGAGGAGGCCGCCCGCTTCGCCGGCGCCATCTTCGGGCTTCTCGTCGCCCTCGCCGGCGCCGTCGCCCTGCTGGGCATCCTGCTCGCTGGCCCCATCGTCACCGTCCTCGCTCCCGGCTACGTCGGCGACGCCGCCCGGGTCGCCGCCGGCGAACTGGCAGTCAACCGCTTCGATCTGGCGGTCTCGGCGATCCGGATCATCTTTCCGATGGCCGCCGTCCTCGTTTTGTCGGCCTGGGCGCTCGGCGTGCTCAACAGCCACCGCAAGTTTTTCGTCCCCTACGTCGCGCCGGTGCTGTGGAACGTCTCGATTATCTGCGGGCTGTTCGCCACCGCCTGGGTCGCCACCGGCACCCCCTGGGCCCCCGAGGCGATGGCCCACGAGACGCTCACCACCCTTTTGATGGCCGCCTGCGGGGGCGCTCTCGCCGGCGGCCTGCTGCAATTCGGCGTCCAGCTCCCGTTCGTCGCCCGCGAGATCGCCGGCTTCTCGCCGTCGCTGTCGACCGACGTCGAGGGGGTCGACGAGGCGATCGACGCCTTCGGCCTCTTCGTCGCCGGCCGCGGCGTCGCCCAGCTGTCGGGCTATCTCGACCTGTTCCTCGCTTCGTTCCTCGCCGTCGGTGCCCTCAGTGCCCTGCGCTACGCCCAGCTTTTGTACATGCTCCCGATCAGCCTGTTCGGCATGTCCGTCGCCGCCTCCGAACTGCCGGAGCTCTCCCGGATCACCGCCGAGAAGATGCGCGCCTTCGTCGACCGCCTCAACCGCTCGATCCGCCAGATCGCCTTTTTGACCGTCCCGACCGTCGTCGGCTACCTGGCCTTCGGCGTCCTGCTGGTCGGCGCGCTGCTGAAGACCGGCCAGTTTCAGGCCGCCTCCACCTGGCTGGTCACGCTCGTGCTCGGCGGCTACGCCCTCGGCATCCTGGCGACGACCATCTCGAGGCTCCTGCAAAACGCCTTTTACGCCATCGGCGACACCAAAACTCCCGCCTGGATCGCCGCCCTCCGGGTCGCCGTCTCGACCCTGGTCGCCGTCCCGGCGATGTTCGCCCTCGACCGCGTCGGCCTCGAGTCGGCGCTCGGCCGCGAGTTCGCCGGCGACCCGCTGTTTCTGGGCGCCCTCGGCCTCAGCCTCGGCGCCTCCGCCGGCGCCTGGGTCGAGCTCGCTGCCCTTCGCCACCGACTCCGCGACCCGATCGAGGCGCTCGAGATCCCCTGGCGCGCCGTCGCCGGCATGGTCGCGATGGCCTGCGCCGCCGGCCTCCCCGCCTGGGGCATCTGGACGCTCCTGCCGGACGGCTGGCCGGTCCTCGCCGAGGCCCCTGTCGTCGTCGGCTCCTACGCCGGCGTGTACCTCGCCATCGGCTGGCTGGCCGACTCCCCCGAACTCGACGCCTGGCTGGGACGGGTCGCCGGACGGCTGATCGACGAGCAGTGACCGCACGCACCTGGAAGGTCGAACGCCATGGCTGACGAGCCCGCCGGACGCATCACCGACCACCTCCGCCACTCTCTGCGCGACGGGACCATCGACGAGGTGTCGCTGACCTCGCTGGTCGAGCGCTTCGACGACCCGGAGACGCTGGCGAGCTGGGCGAACTGGGAGGAGGTCCGCGAACGCGAGGAGATCGGCTTCCGGCTCGACCTGCTCGCTTACGCCCGCGAGATGCCCGACGCCCTGCACGATTTCGTCCGGTTTTTCTTCCTCGCGTCCGACGCCCGCTCCTACCAGCCCGCCGCCCTGGCCGTCGGACGCCACGCCTTCACCCACCCCGCCCTCGCCGACCACCTCGAGCAATACGCCCGTCGCCGCCACGTCGCCCTCGACGGCCCCCTCTCGTTCGACGGCTCCCGCGCCCGCCGCCGCCTGCTTCTGGCGAACGTCGGCCGCTTCGCCTCCCCGCACCGCCCCGACGACGCCCCCGACGCCCTCCCCCTCGACGCCGACAACCCCGACGCCTACCTCGGCCCGACCAGAGCCGACGCCGCCGTCGGCATGACCGCCACCGCCTACCTGCTCGACCGCCTCTCCGAGCCCCCCGACCGCCTGATCGCACTCGCCTGGCACCTGCTCGAGGAGGCCGTCGACCGCATCGACCTGGTCGGCAGCGCGACGCTCTTCACCCGCGCCTGGACTCGGCTGCTCGTCGAACTCACCGAACGCGACGCCGACCGGGCCGCCGACATCTGGCGCGCCTCCGCCTCGAGCGTCGCCGGCGAGCTCCCGTCGCCGACGGCCCGCTTCGCCGAACACCTCGCGTATTTCGAGGCCCTCGACGCCGTCCTGCGCGCCGGCATCGTCTCCGGCGCCGCCCGCCTGGCCGGCGAACCCTCCGTCGACCGGGGTCCCCGCCGGGCCGAGGCGACCGAGTTCCTCCGCCGGCGACTCGACCTCTGGGATCGGCGCCGACGCCACACCGACGCCTGGGCGATCGCCATTCTGCGCGACGGC
>CAZRLK010000018.1:37597-44873 GCA_964600555.1 uncultured Bradymonadales bacterium | reverse complement strand
CGGGGCAAACCCGTCGCCGGCCTGCTCGGACTCAACGTCCTCAACCGCTACGAGATCGACATCGACTCCAGCAAAGGCGTCGTCGAGATGACGCCCAACGCCGGCCACACCGACCGCCGCGACGACGTCGAACCCTGGATCGCCTTCCGGGACGTCACGGGGGTCGAGTCACTCGAAAAGGAGGGCCGCCGCGCCCACCTCGTCCGCTACACGGCGGTCAATCGCTCCCCGCGTCGCATCGACCGCATCGAGCTGGACGTCGCCTGCCGGCGGGGCCGCGCCGAGGCCGAATCGGTGGAGCTGTCGCTCGAACCGGGCGAACGAGCCCAACGCGAGGTGGAGTTTCAGACGACCGACTGCCCCCGCCCGCAAATCGACGTCACCTCGGCGCGCTGGTAGGGGCCCGAGCCTTCATCTGCCGCCGCCGATCGCGTAAATGATCCAGCAGCCGAGCGCCCACGCCAGGCCCGCCAACCATCCCGCCAGGACATCCGTCGGATAATGCACCGCCAGCGCGATACGTGTCAGCCCGACCAGCCCCGACAGACCCACCGCCACACCGACTACGTAAATCTGGAGGACCCGCTTCGATTCACCGGCCGCCAGCAACAACGCCAGCGTCAGATACACCACCGCCGAGGACATCGCATGCCCGCTCGGCAGACTCGCCGTCTCGACGACGTCGAGCGGCTCGACGACCGTCGGGCGCGGTCGGGCGAGAAAGTATTTCAATCCAAACGCCACCGCGCTCCCGCTCACCGTCGCCAAAGCCGTGTACAGCGCCCGGCCGATCGCCCGGCGCAACAACAGATAGCCGACCACCGCCGCCGTCACCACCACCAACACCGGCATCCCGCCGAGCGCCGTGAGATCTGCGGCGACCTCGGCCACCGGCGATTGCGCCGAGCCGACCCACTGCTCGTGAACGTAGCGGACGATTCCGCGATCGATCGCCCGGGTCTCCCCCTCGAGCACCTCGTCGATCAATCCCACGAACCCGAGGCTCGCCAACACCACCGCGAGCGCCGCCCCCAACAGCTTCGGCTCCCCCTTCTCCCGGAGCCGCCGCCACCATCTCCTCGGTACGTCTCTCATCACATCGCGAAACCGTGCGCACCCGGACCCGGCGGGCAACGTCGTCGCTCGGAGATTGAACCGGCGACCGCCGTCCGCAGCTTTTTCAGGTGGCTGCAAGTCGAACATGCTCCGTTTCCGGCGTTTACCACCAATTCTTCGAAGAGAGGACGACCATGAGTCGACGCAAACTCGTTCGACCCATCGACGCTTTCGGCCCCCTCCGACTGCTGGCGGTGCTCGTCGCCGGCCTCGCGCTCGCCGTCGGGGGCCTCGCCTGCACCGACCGCCAGGAGATGCAAGACGAGATGCCGACCGAATCGCAACAACAGGAAGTCCAGGAGGTCGACCTCGCCGACCTCGCCGATTCGCCGGGCGAGTATCGTAACCAACGCGTCCGCGGCGAGTCCCGGGTTCAACGGGTGCTCTCCGACCACGCCTTCATGATCGGCGAAACCGACGACTCCGAGGGCTTTTTGACGACGATCGTCCGGCCCGAACAGGCGGCGGTCGACCTGCAGGAAGGACAGCGAGTCCGTCTCGAGGGCCGCGTCGTCGACCGCTCGCAGGTCATCGCTCAGGTCGGTCCCGACCTCCCGGAGGAGGCCGTCAGCCAGCTCGACAACCAGGAACTGACGTTGATGGTCTCGACCGGCGAGGACATCTCCGTGCTCGAACAACCCGCGCGCGCTGCTGCCGAGGGTGAGCAGCGAGAGGGCGAGCAAGAGGAGACCACCATGACGATCGGTGGTGAAGACTACGGCAGCTTCCAGGAGTGGGATGCCGACGGCGACGGAATGCTCGCTCCCCGGGAATTCTCCGAGACCTTCGCCGAACGCGAGGTCTACGACGACCTCGATGCCGACGGCGACGGCGAAGTCGGCGAGGAGGACTTCCACGCCTGGATGTGGACGAGCCTCGATGCCAACGACGACGACGAGGTCGACGAACGACAGTTCACCCGGTTTACCGAACGCTGGAGCGACGATCTGGAGTGGGGCTCGTACGGGGAATGGGATGCCGACGAGGACGGCACCCTCACCGACTCCGAGTTTCAGACCGGCATCTCCGAGGTCGGCGTCTTCGACGACTGGGACGAGGATGGCGACGGCGTCATCGCCCAGGACCAGTTTTGTGCAAACCTGTTCGGCCTCTGGGACACCAACGGCGACGAGATGCTCGAGCCCGACGAGGTCGGCTTCGACGTCGGCGGCGAGGACGAGGAAGTCACGCGGCGATGATTCACACGTCGGCCCTCGGCCACTCCCGGAGTCTCGGCGCCCGACGGGGGGCGGGCGGCGGCTTCGCATCCGGCGGAACGAACACACCTGGGAGGCCTAAAAGGCGAACTTCCCGGGCAGGAAGCTCCCGAAAAACCACAGAGCGAGCAGGCCGAGTCCGATCAGGACGACGACGTAGATTTTGGCCTCGGAGGAGGTGTACGGGGAGGCCCGGCCGGGTGAAGCTCCCGGCGACGTGAACTTCTGGGCCCGTTCGTTCGCCTCCTTGAATTTCTCCAGCTCCGATTTCTCCTCCCCCTCGTCCTCCTGGTCGGTCTGGACCGGGGCCGAGACCGGCGTCTCCCGGTCCGGCATCCGCGTCGCCACCCGCTCGAGTTGCTCGTAGTCGATCGCCTCGGCGCATTCCCGGCGGGCATACTCCACCAACTCGTCGACCGAACCGAACGGACCGTGGCGACGCGTCTCCCAGTCCTCGGAGGTCGAGGCTTGCTGCTCGGTCGGCAGCTCCCCGTCGGCGGTGGCGGCGAATCCGACCCGCGCGAACGGAGCATGCCGATCGTCTCGGTGACGGTGGACGAACAAGACGTATCGATTCATCGTCGCTCCCGTCGAATCGTCGCGAAAGAAGAGAGGTATCCTGGAAGCATCTGATCGTACTCTCCCGGCCCGAGCCGAAAAGATCAACGCCGACACCCCGTCGGCTGCGGACCGACTCCAGATCACCACGCCCCGACGATCTTCTGGATCACCCCGAACGCCCCGATCGCGATCAGAATCGTCCCGATGCCCCGGAGCATCCAGTCGACCACCCACTCGTCGACCCGCGAGCCAAACCGCCTCGCCAGCACCACCAGCGACCCGAACCAGGCGATCTCGCCGAGCATCACCGCCACCGGCACCGTCCACTTCTGCCACATCGCCAGCTCCACCTCGAGCGCCGACACGACCACCCCGAAAACCGTCGCCCAGGTCGCGATCAGCGTCGGATTGAAAGCCGTCAACGCAAATCCCCCGAGCATCTCTCCCCCCAGCGAGGCAGTCGCCGGCCTCGGAATCTCTCTGTTCTCCGATTTCGGCGGGGTATTCCCGAGGGCGAGATAGGCACCCACCAGGATCAACAACAACGTCCCTCCCCACTCCAGGACGAGCTTCAGATTCGGCACCGTGTACAGCGCCAGCTCCACTCCCCAGATCGCCGCCAGACACGCCAGCCCCTCGGCCAGGACCGAGCCCCCCGCAAAGGCGACTGCCTTGCGATACTGCCCCCCGACGACCCGCCGGATGATGATCGCCGACGCGGGCCCCATCGTCGGGACGGCGATGAAAAACCCCACGACGAAACTGGCGATCAACAAAAGCACGCGCGATCGACCCTGTGGTGAAGCGACATCGAATCCCTCACGAGCGTCTCTTACCGAATTCCACCGGACCTGCCAATCGCCCCCCGGGACCCCGGCGTCCGACTCGTAAACGAGCCAGTCGGGCACGCGACTTCCATTCCGTCCTCCTCCACCTCGCGACGACCCGTGCGATGGGCGACTCCTCGCCCGAAGAGGGTGAACTCCGCGTCCGATGTATGCTACGAGAGGGGCTCGATATACCGCGCGGTAACTTTTCCGACCATTCGAGGTACGCTTTCATGCTCGTCTACGATGCTCCGACCGACGACCTGCGCTATCTGCTCGAGACGTTCGGCTACGAACGGGTCGCCGACCTCGACGAATTCGAGGAGTACGACCTCGACACCCTCGAGATGCTCCTGGAACAATCCGGCGACTTTTTCGCCGAGGAAATCCTGCCGACCAACCCGGTCGGCGACCGCGAGGGGATCGAGTTCGACCCGGAGACCCACCAAATCACCACCCCCGAGGAATTCAAAGAGGCCTGGCAGCAGATCCGGGAGAACGGCTATCTCGGCATCACCACTCCACCCGAGTACGGCGGAAGCGGCGGGCCCTACACGCTCGGCACGCTGTTGAGCGAAATCTCGACGGCCGCCAACAAGAGCCTCTCGATGTTCGCCGGGCTCTCCGCCGGCCTGACGATCGCGCTTTTGTCGGAGGGGAGCGAACAGCAAAAACAGGAGGTCATCCCGAAGCTCGCCAGCGGCGAATGGGGCGCGACGATGGCGCTGACCGAGCCGCACTGCGGCACCGACCTGGGACTGATTCGCACCTCCGCCGAACCGACCGGCAAGGATGAAAAGTACGGCTACCGCATCAGCGGCCAGAAAATCTGGATCACCTCCGGCGAGCACGACCTGACCGACAACATCGTCCACTTCGTCCTCGCCAAGCTCCCCGACGCCCCGGAGGGGACCGACGGGATCAGCGCCTTTCTCGTCCCGAAATACCTCCCCGACGGCACCCGCAACGACGTCAAATGCGTCGGGATCGAGCACAAGATGGGCATCCACGGCTCCCCGACCTGCGAGATGCAGTTCGACGGCGCCCGAGGCTGGATGGTCGGCGAGCCCCACGAGGGCATGAAGTCGATGTTCGTGATGATGAACGAAGCGCGCCTCAAGGTCGGCCTCGAGGGCGTCGCCCTCTCTGAAATCGCCTACCAGACGGCCCTGAAATGGGCGAAGGACCGCCGCCAGAGCCGCTCGCTCGATCCCGACAAACGCGACGCCGAGGCAAAGGCCGACCCGATCATGGTCCATCCCGACGTCCGCCGCATGCTCGCCGACGTCAAAGCCTCCACCCAGGGGATGCGCGGCCTCGCCGTCTGGATCGCCATCCAGATGGACCTCGCTCACCACCATCCCGACGAGGAGACTCGCCAGGAGGCCGAAGACCTGGTCGCGCTGATGACTCCCGTCATCAAAGCCTTTTTCACGGAACGCGGCTTCGAGAACGTCAGCGAGGCCCTGCAGGTGACCGGCGGCGCCGGCTACACCCGCGACATGCACATCGAGCAATACCTACGCGACATGCGCATCGCCCTGGTCTACGAGGGGACCAACCACATCCAGGCGCTCGATCTCGTCGGCCGCAAGCTCACTCGCGACAACGGCCGGCTGTTCCGGGTCTTCCAGTCGCGCATCACCGAGCTGATCCAGGAGTGCGACGGAATCGACGAGATGCAGGAATTTATCGAGCCGCTCAAGGGGGCCTCCAAACAGCTCCAGGACGTGACGATGAAGCTCGGCGCCAGAGCCGCCGAGGACCGCGAGATCGCCGGTGCCGTCGCCTCGAATTACCTGAAGCTCTTCGCCCTGACGGCGATCGGGTATGCCTGGTGCCGACAGGTCAAATACGCCATCGACACCGACGCCGACCGCAAAGAGACCAAGATGAAGACCGCCCGGTATTTCTTCGAGATGATCCTGCCGGAAAAGGAGGCGCTCAAAGGCGTCGTCGAACGGGGCAAGGAGCCGATGATGGCCTTCGACGTCGACGAATTCTAATCGTGTAAAAAAACGACGGGAGGGCAGAGATGCCCTCCCAACAAGGAAGGGCTGGAAGCCCTTCCAACAGAGACTACGGCCCGCCCGAAAACAACACGCTTCGGTCGTCCCCGTCGTTTTGCGAAAACTCGAGCGTTCCGCTTCCCTCGTCGGTGGCGACCTCGAAACTCCCCTGCAGCCACACTGGCCCCGCCGTCGGGGAGATCTCTTCGTCGGCGAGTCCCTCGACCGCGACGTCCACTTCCCACAGCCCGTCCATCGCGAGCGGAAGCCAGCCCATCGCCTCGCTCAGCGCGTCGACACTCTTGACGTACTGGTAGCCGCCGCCGGTCGCACAGGCGATCTCGCTGTAGATCTCGAGTGGCCCGGTCCGCCCGTCGGCCCGGCGCTGTGGCATGCAGAATCGGCCCTCCCGATACTCGCCGCCCCCCTCGCCGACGTCGCCGTCGCTCCTCTCGCTGTACCCTCGGACCTCCCGGCAGGTCTCGTGGGAAGCGCAATCGGCGTCCCCCGTACAATTGTCGCTCTGAGCCGCCTGGCTGTAGTATTGGTAGTCGTCGAGGATCTGCTCGGCGGCAGCATTCTCGCCGGAGTTGCCGGCGATCCGGGGATCGAGGTGGACGAAATAAATCCGGACGTTCGCCTCCTCGGCCGCCGCGATGACCTGCTCGGCCGTCGCCCCGGGCCGCCACCCCGGCGGAAGCGCCGGCGGCCCGTCGGCGAAAACGACCAGTGTCTTGTCGAGCCCCTGGTGGGCCCCACCGGCATACGGCGATCCCTCGTTGTCGTCGGGGTCGAGCAGGCTGGACACCGACTCGAGGACGTTCCCCCGCCCCTCCGGCTGGAACTCCGGACTCTCCAGGGCGTTCAACACCTCGTCGACCCTGGCGGGCTCCTCGGCCCCCGTCCACGCCCCCTCCCCGTGCGTCTCGTCGACGAGATTCGTCGGGTGGGGGTCCCCTGAGAACGTCCAGAGACCGAACTCGGTCGATCGCTCCTCCGAGGCGGCCGACTCGCGGACGTGCTTCCAGGTCGTGGCGATCGAGTGAAGTGCGGCATGGCGCTGGCCGTCGGGATCGGTCGCCGGAAGGTCGACACCCCTGACATCTCGCTCGGCCGCTCCGTCGCCGTTCGCATCGTAATACAGACTGCCGGAAACCGGGGGAAACCCTCGAAGCCCGCCCGAGTTTTCCATCAGCACGCCGAATACCTGATCTTGCCCGCTGTCGGCGACGTGGGTGACGCTTTCGACACTGTAGCCGCTCCCGGCGTGGCATCGGCGCATCTCGGAGGCCCCGGCGGAGATCGCCGTGCCACACGCGTAGCCGGCACCGCTGCTGCACTCCCCGTCGTACCCGCGCACCGCCGCCTCGTAGCTCTCCTCGTCGGGTCTTGCCCCGGACCACGTCCGTCCGCATTGCAGGTCGGGCGACTCGAAGATCGCTCCCGATCCATCGACCGCAGCGATCGATTCACTCGTCAACTCCGTCCCACCGGGGTCTCCGGGAAATTCCTCGTCTCCCGACGACCCGGCGTTCGGTCGAAGCGC
>CAZRLK010000018.1:20441-37587 GCA_964600555.1 uncultured Bradymonadales bacterium | reverse complement strand
AGATGTCCTCCTGCCCGAACTCATGGACTTCGGCCTCCTCGTTTTCGACGACGAAACGCAGCTTCGCCGTCGTTTCCCCGGCTCCGAACTCGCCACATGCCCCGGCCGGGGCGACCAGACCGCTGCTGTAGACGTTCGCCCCGTCCTCGTTTTCCTCGTCGATATCCAGCGGATCGGAATCGCCCCCCGACTGATTTCCACACCCAACACCCCAGACGACGACCACGAGCATCAGCAATCCTCGAATACGCATCGGCACCGTCCTCCGCACCAGAAAGTGTCATCGGATTGGACGAGCGGATGATGCAAAAAGTGCTTTCGACTCGTCAATCACGTCACGAACCTCCGGAGAAACATACCCCGTCAAAACGACCCGGTGACGCGCCCGGACGAACTCCCCGGTCGTCCCCTCGCCGGCATGCAGTGGGAGGCATTCGAGTTCCGCCGCCGCATGTGCTAAAAAGTGCCAAGTTCGCGCATCTGAAGCTGGATACGTACGCGAGGATACTGCCGTGAAGACTTCCCGTCGCCGACCGACCGCCCGTTTGTTTCGTCGCCTCTCGCCGTCGATCCGCTCGACGCCCGTCCTCCTGCTCGCCGCCACCCTGCTGCTCGTCGGCTGCAGCGACGACGACGGGACGGGCGACGACGGCGATTCACCGCAGGATGCCGGCGCCGACGCCGTCGAGATGGACGCCGAGCCCCGACCCGACGGGACGGATGCAGCCGGCGACGCCGAATCCGACGCCGAGGCCGACGCAACCGCCGATGGCGGCGATGCCGGCGATTCCGGCGGCTCGGCCTACGACCTCGACCTCGAGGGGCTCTCGGCGCCGGTCACCGTCCAGTTCGACGAGTCCGGCGTGCTGCACGTCGACTGCCAGACCAACCTCGACTGCTACACCGCCCAGGGCTACTTCCACGCCGACCATCGCTTCTTCGAAATGGACCTCGTCCGCCGCCAGACCCGCGGCGAACTCTCGAGCGTCATCGGCCACGAGTTCGGACTCGACTCCGACAAGACCTACCGCCACATGATGACCACCCGCGACGGCGAGCCGCTCGAGGAGGCGTACGTCGAGGCGGTCGACGAGGAGACCGGACAGATGCTCGACGCTTACGCACAGGGAGTCAACGGCTGGCTCGACGACATGCGCAACGAGGAAAACGGCGCCGACTTGAGCCAAGAGTACGATTTCATCGCCAACATCGCCAACGGCCTCGAGATCCGCGACTGGGAGCCGGAGGATACCGCGGCGTTGTACCTGCAGCTCGCCTACCAGCTCAGCCTCTCGTCCGACGACGATCTGATGCGCGGCGAGGTGATGGGGCGACTCGGGCTCGACTTCGCCGGCGATACCCTCTCCGACGAGGTCGCCGCCGACCTGTTCACGCCCAAGCCCGGCATCGAGAGCAACATCATGGACGCCTCCCAGATGCAGGTCTCCTCGGCCGGCCCCGTCGACCGCTCCGGCCCGTACCCGCCGCAGGCGGTCGGCGAGCTTCGCGAGCGGCTCGCTCCGGCGACCGAGGCCATCCGCCGGGCCCGCCAAAAGCTCGACTCCGCCCCGTCGCTTCTGTTCGGACCCCGGAGTGGCGACGACGGCTCCAACAACTGGGTCCTCGGCGGCTCGCGCACCGACAGCGGCCGGCCGCTGCTCGCCAACGACCCCCACCTGACGCTCAACAATCCCGCCATCTGGCATTACGTCGAACTCGACTCCAAGACCAACGGCGAGGGCGACCTGCACGTCGCCGGCGCCTCGATCCCGTCGGTCCCCGGCATCGTCGCCGGGCAAAACGAAGACGTCGCCTGGGGCGTAACCACCGCGCGCCTCGACCTCGCTGACGCCTACGTCGAGACCCTCTCGGAGGATGGCGAGGCGGTCATGCGCGACGGCTCCCGCGTCGAGATCCTCGAAAAGGACTACACCATCGACGGCCTCGACGGGGCGACCGAGACGGTCACCTTCGAGTGGGTTCCCGACCACGGTCCGATCATCTCGAAGGACGCCGAGAACAACCGCGCCATCTCGATCAAGTGGGTCGCCCACGGCGCCGGCAACGACATCGACTTCCTGCAGGATCTGATGCCCGCCGAGTCGGTTGACGAGGCGATGGCGGCGATGGAGCCGGTCCGTACGATCAATCAAAGCTGGGTCTTCATGGGCGGCGATGCCGGCGAGGACGAAAGCGAGATCGGCTGGTATCCACAGGGCGCCCTCCCCGATCGGCCCTGGGCCGACGCCGAGACGCCGAACTGGCTGCCGCTGCCCGGCGACGGCTCCGCCGAATGGCAGGGCTTCGTCTCGAACGAAGACCACCCGAAGATGACCGACCCGCCGGCCGGCTTCGTCGCCACCGCCAACAACGACTTCGACGGCAGCTACACCGACGGCGACGCCACCGACGACGGCCACACGCCCTGGCAACACCCGCCGGCGACCGGCCACCGCCACGCCCGCATCGTCGAGATGATCCAGCAGGAGGGCGACGCACACACCCCCGAGACGATGCACGCCATCCAGGCCGACACGCACTCGCTGCACGGCGAGCAGCTCGTCCCCGAGATCGTCACCGTCGCCGACGCCAATACCGACGATCTGTCCGACGGCGCCCGGGACGTCGTCGACGCCCTGGAGGCCTGGAGCTACACCTGCCCGACCGGCCTCGACGGCCTCGATCCGACCGACGCCGACAAAGCCTCCGACGAGACCGAGGCGACCGAATCGATCGGCTGCTCGGCCTTCCACGTCATGCTCCCCGCCCTCGCCGAGGCGACCTTCTCGGACGAGCTGGCGGCCCTCGAGTCGTACCCGGCCAAACCGAACTGGCGCCGGCTGCAGACCGCCCTGCTGTATCTGTTCACCGCCCCCTCTCAGTTGAACCTCGGGACCGACTACTTCGACGACACGACCACCCCGGATACCACCGAGACGAAAGACGACATCGTTGTCGAGGCCCTCGAGCAGACGGCGACGGATCTCGAGTCGGTGTTCGACAGCACCACACCCGACGAGTGGCGCTGGGGCCGCACCCACACCGTCACCTTCGCCAGCCTCGCCAGCCAGCAGGCCGGCTTCGATCTGTCGATGTTCAACGAGGGTCCGTACGCCAACGACGGCGGCCTGTGGACGGTCGACGTCGCCAACCCGGTCGGCCGCGACGGCTCGTTCCACCATCCGCACGGCCCGTCGCTTCGAATGGTCTTCGAGGCGCGCGAGGACGAAATTCAGGGCTGGTTCCAGCTGCCCGGCGGCCAGTCGCACGACCGCGACTCGCCGTTTTACCAGAGCCTCGCCGAGGACTGGCTCACGAATACCCCCCGCGAGCTTCTGTTCGACCGCGAGGAGGTCGACGAAGCCGCCGTCGAGACCCTCGAGGTCGAGCCGGTCAGAGAGTAATCGGCGCACTCAACCTCGGTCGCTGCGCTCCCGGCGCGCCTCGACCGGGGCGACGAGAACCGACGAACGTCGCAATTCCGATCGTTCTGGCGATCATCCCCCGCCTGTTGCCCCCCGCCCCCCGTTCGGCTAGAATGAGCGAGATTGGCCGTCGAGCGCTCGCGCCGCCCTTCCCCGCACCCGGAGGATCGGGCGCCCGGGTCCTCCCGCGCCACCGATTGCCATACTGACGATGCCAACTTCTCGAAGGGGCTCGCGATGTCTAGACGATGGAATACCCGACCCGTACCCGAACTGTCTCCATACCTTCTCACCGCACTCCTCCTGTTGGGCGCGCTCGTCGGCTGCGGCGGCGACACCGCCTCCTCCGGGGGCAATGTCGACCCCGACGCCGACCGCCCGGACGCCACCGACCCCGACGCCGGCTTCGGCGACACCGATCTTCCGCCCGATGCCGACATGCGCCGGCCCCCACCCGAACAGGGCTCGCTGGCGATGGGCGAATTCGAGACCCCCGGCACCATCACCCGCCTCGAGGTCACCGGCGCCGACGGCGAGCCGCAATCCAGCTACGGCGTGCGCCACCCGATCGACATCGCCGTCGACATCGATCCCGCCGACGGCTGGGAGACCCGCCTGGCCGGCCACCCGAACCTGCACGTCGGCCTCGTCGAGACCGTCGAGTCCGAACGAGACCGGGCGGATGCCGAGACCTGCTATCTCGGCTCCCTGACCCATCGCGGCAAATCCGCCGAATTCCTCGACGACGGCAAGGTCCGCTTCCAGCGCCGGTATTTCGTCCCGAAACACTGCCTCGCGGAGGGCGACTCGAGCGGGAGTTTCAACGTCTGGGTCGCCCTCAACCCGGCGCGCTTTCTGCCCGGGGAGTCGCTCGCCATCCCGGAGCGCGATTTCAACACCCAGTTTTTCAACCCTCTGTTCGACGACACCGAAGACGAGGGACGCAACCAGGCGTGCACCGGCGCCGGCGGCCAGGACGGCTGCGTGTACACCCTCGAGGTCGAGCTGATCGAGGGCTTCAACATCATCACCGCCGAGACCGACCTCGCCTCCGACGTGTTCGTGTTCAACCCGGCCGCCTGCGACTCGAGTGAACCGAACTTCGCGAACGGCCTGGCCGCCGCCTCGACGACCCTCCAGATCGGCGGCACCAGCCCCGCCCTCGAGGCCGCCGCCGAATACACCCGCGCCGATGCGCTCGAAGCCGCCGGCGTCGAGAGCGTCGGCGTCACCTACGAGCTGTGCCCGCGCAACCAGGCCGGCTCCTGCGCCGACGGCCACGACTACCAGCCGATCGACGTCTCCGAGAGCGACGACGGCGACGAGGGGACGCTCGTCAACGCCATGCAGGTCGACGCCATGTCGGTCGGCTCCGAGCACGTCGCCGAGGCGAACCTGTATGTCGGCCCCGGCGACCTGTGTGAAAGCCTCGCTGGCTGGCGAGACGTCGACTGGTCGGACTACCGGCTGTTCAATCTCCGTACCTGCGTCGACCCCGGCTTCGACGAGACTGCCCCCGACGGCGAGACCGACGCCGACAACTGCGCGCTGAGCTTGCTGCGGATGGTCCACATCGACGAGACCCCCGACGGCCAGGGGCCGAGCTCCGGGTTTGCGTTCACCAGCGACTGGGGAAGTTCGGTCGGCGGCGACGTGCTCGAGGCGTATGCCTCGTTCGGCTCGAAGAACCGCCTCGACACAGACGGCGCCGCCAACCAGACTCACGCCCGCGCCGGCATCGACGGGTGGGTCAGCTTCGCGCTGTTCGACGTCGAACTCGAGGCGCGCTCGCAGATCGACGGCAGCCGCTCCGGGGTCGACGCTCACGTCGACGTCTTCAACACCCGGCGGTGGTCGTTCCACGAGCAGGCCGACGCCGTTTCGTTGGCCGAGACCGTCGACTACGCCAAGCAGGCCTGCAAGAGCTACAACTACGGCGTCGCCGGCATCGGGCTCAACGCCTCGCTGTGCGCCGAGGGCCGCGCCGGCTTCGAGCTCCACGTCGAGACCGACGCGGCCGACGAACCGGGCGCCGCGCCATTCGACGAGGCCGAGCGCCACGGCGGCATCGACAACCTCCTCGAGCCGTTCGCCGCCTTCTCGCTGATCGCCACCGCCAGCGCCGACGCCCTGCTCGCTCAGGGAGGCATCGAGGGGACGATCGATCTGGTGACCGCCGAGCTGCCGATCGTCTCCGACTTGAAGTGGGGACGCGTCTCCGGCCCCGCCGTCGTCACCACCTGGGAGGTCGGCACCGACCTGGTGATCACCTTCCTCAACGGCACCGTCGACGTCTTCGTCGACCTCGCCCGCCCCGGCTGGTGCGACTGCGGGACCCTGTGCGGCTACCCGTGCCGGCGCTGGGAGAACGTCGTCGACGAGCGGCTCCTGTCGTTCGACGGCCCGGAGCAGCGCATCCCGCTTTTGAGCGAATCGAACACCTCCGGCGCCACCCTCACGGATTGACCGCCCGCCCCCACTGCTTCGCGAGTCTCACCATGTTCGCGCTCGACCAACGCCACGTCCTGATCCCGTCCCTGCTCGTCGCCCTCGCAGCCGGCGCGTGGTGGTGGCTGTCGACGCCCGGGCCGACGCCGACGACCGACGAATCCACATCCCCGACAGCCCGGCGCGACACCCCGCTCTCCCGCGCGGCGCCACTTCGGTGCACGTTCGACCCCGGCGACCGGCTCGCCTACTCGTTCAGCCAGCACTCGACGCTGCGGGTCAATCCGCGGGCGATCCTGCCGAGCGAGGCACCGGCCGAGGCCACCCCGTCGGCGCAGCGGCGCGAGATCGCAGGCGAGTTCCTGTGGCGCGTGCTCGAGGTCGACCGCCGCGACCCGGGCCGTCCGGTGGCGACGCTCGCCGGCCGTTACCGCAACCTCGAGCCGGCCGATCCGGGCACCGGGCTGCCGGCGGCCTTCCGGGAGGCGATCGGCGAGCCGGTCTTGTTGCGCATCGACGATCGCTGCCGGTTTCGCGCGCTCGGCACGCAGCCGACCACCCCGGGCGCCGTCACCCGCCAGTGGCAGCTCGCCATGTCGCTGTTCGAGTTCGTCGGCCCCGCCTCGCCCGATCTGGATCGCTGGTCGACGAGCCAGCGCGACAGCACCGGGACCTACGTCGCCGCCTACCGTCGCAGCGAGGCTCCGCCGAGCATCGAGCGACGCCGCCGCGAGTATCTCGAGGTGACCGGACCGGCGGGCGCCGAGGACGTCGAATTCCGCGCCCGAATGCTCGGCTCCGACAGCCGTGCGCGGGGACGATCCGACGGCGCCTGGCTCGCGTCGGCCGAGATCCGCGAGGAGGTCGAGGTGACGACCGCCTCGGGCGACCTATTCGCCACGGCCGACACGCGCGCCGAGCTGGCCGCCGAGACGCCCCCGGCAGACGATCCGCTGTGGCGGCAAAGCTTCGAGACCGCCGAGTACCGGTGGCACAACCTCGCCGACCTCCCCCGCGAGATGGCTGCCGCCCCCACCCCGACGAGCGACGCACCGCCCGCCAACGCCACCGCCGCCGACGTGCTGGAGACCTTCCGACAACGCCGCGAGGCGACGGGAACGCTGCGCGGCGGCGCCGACGTCCTGATCGCATACCTCCGGCGCGACCCGGCCCACGCCGGCGCCCTGTTCGACGAACTTCTGGCCGGCGGCATCCGGGCCGACGAGCGCGCCGTCGTCTTTTTCGCCCTCGAGCGCACCGGCAACGAGGCCTGCCGCGACGTGCTGATCGAGGCCGTCGACCACCCCGAGCTCGAGTCGGGCGACCGCCTGCGGGCAATCTCGGCGCTGTCGGATCTGCCCCGGGTCGACGGGGCGGTCGTCGAGGCGCTCGAAACCACCTGGCGCGATGGGGATCTCGAGGCCGGCGAGTCGCGAGCCGCCCTGCTGGCTGCCGGCCGCCTGGCCGGACGCTCCGATCTGCCCGACGCACTGCGGGCTCGCACCGACGCCATGCTCCGCCAGCCCCTGGACGAGGCCCGGACCGCCTCGAGCCGGCGGCTGGCAATCGAGGCGATCGGCAACGGCGGCACCCACGCCGCTGAGAGCTTCGGCGCCGAGCTTCGCCGGCTCGCATCGAGCGGGAAGCCGGCGTTGCGAGCGAGCGCCCACGAGACGCTCCGACGGCTCGGCGTCGCTCCCGACCACCCCGCCCTGCTCGCCGAGCTTGCTGACGAATCACACCCCGCCGTGCGCCACCATATGAGCCGGCGGCTCGTCGACGCCGCTTTGCAGGCGTCCCCCGCCGCCGTCGACACCGCCGCCGACATGCTCGCGGCCGGCGCCCCGACCGACCTCCGCCACACCCTCGTCGACTACCTCGGCCTCCACGCCGACGACGACCCGCGAGCCCGCGAGGCCCTGGTCGCCCATTTCGCCCGTGAATCCGACGTGGATCTGCTGGTGCGCATCGGCCGCTACGTGGCCGCAAACGAGCTGTAGGAGCCGGCCGAGACGTCCGGTCCAACCGGACGGTAGGCGATCCCCCCCCGAGGATCGCCAGGGAGGCCTCGACGGACCGACCGGCCTGGCCCGATCGAGGTACCGGAGGGCGGATGACACCCCCACTCGAGTGAATCGATATTCATCGGGTTTTCCCGACGCTTCAGGTTTGCTACGCTCGTGGTGCCTCCAACTACCGAATCGTCATGCGTATGAGACCCGACTCGCTCGTCGTCCTCCTCTGCTCCACCCTGCTCGCATCGTGGGCCTGCTCGTCCGATCCGGGCGGCAGCGGCCAGGCGTCGGACGCGTGCACCGGCAGCGAGCGCTACAACAAGATCAGCGGCGAGTGTGAACCCCGGGGCGGCCAGCAGCCGACCGACGCCGGCGGCGACGAGGACGACGCCGTGCCCGTCGCCGACACCGGCGAGTCTTCCCCCGACGGCTCCGACGAGTCCGACCCCTCCGAGGACGCCGACGACTCCTCGTCGGACGAGGACGATACCGGCATCGACCCCGAGTGCGACCGGGACGACGACGATTTCCGCGACGAGCGCTGCGGCGGCCCCGATTGCGACGGCGACAATCCCGGCATCAATCCCGACGCTCCCGAGATCTGCGACGGCGTCGACAACGACTGCGACGGCGAGGTCGACGAGGGGATCGATTGTTCGTTTTACGCCCACTCCCCGTCGAAACTGTACCGCGTCGATCCCTTCGCCGAGACGATCACCGAGCGGCCCGCCTCCAACGCCCCGTCCAACGACTTTCTCGACATGGACACCGCCCGCGACGGCGACCTGTGGGCAGTCGCCGGCAGCAATCTGTACCGGCTCCCGAAAGACGGCGACGCCTGGCAAAACGAGGGGAGCATCGAGGAGTTCGGCCTCAACGGCATGGCGATCAACCGCCGCGAGACGGCCTTTTTGACCGGCGGAAGCTCCGTCTGGGTCCTCGATCTCAGCAACGCCGAGCAGACGGACGGGTCGTTCTCCCCGACGAAGGTCGGCGAGATGGGGGGCGGATACACTTCGAGCGGCGACTGCGTGATCGACCAGAAGGGAAGCCTGATGATGACCTCGACCAACCCCTCGTCGCTCGACGGCAACGACGTGCTGGTCGAGCTCGACACGGCGACCGGCGAGGCGTCCGAGATCGGAACGACCGATCACGACGAGATCTGGGGGCTGACCGCCGGCTGGAGCAAGCTGTACGGGACGACCAACGGCGGCGAGCTGATCGAGATCGACCCCGAGGACGGCTCGAGCACCACGATCACCGACCTCGACGGCATCTCGATTTACGGCGCCGCCAGCACGCCCGCCTCGCGACGCGAGTAGCGCGGCGACGGGCTGTCAGCCGGACATCTCCGACCATCCACCATGGCTGCACCACCGCGCCATCCCTGGCCTCGGCCCCTTGTATTTCGCTGCGAGCCCGACAACCCTCGACCCGGCTCCAACCCCTCGTGTGTTCTCCCCAACGAACATCGGACGGGGACCGCGCCGCAGCGGCCGGCCCCACTCGATATTCGTATCGACTGACGTCATTTCGTGTCGCGACACGACAGGAGACCACCATGAGCGACGAGCCACAACAACCCCTCGCCTGCCGACTCTCCGAGACACAAAAGGAGGACCGGCGCCCGAAAGTCGAAGCGCTGTTCGTCGAGCGTCTCGAAGAGGTGACCGAGACCGACGCCGGGTACGCGTTCAAATTCGACGCCGACAGTGACAACCTGCAACGAGTCTTCGAGTTCGTCGACGCCGAGCGCAAGTGTTGCCCGTTTTTCCAGTTCGACATTACGGTTCCGGCCGACGAACAACCGGTCCGGCTCGAGATCGGCGGATCGGAGCGGGTCAAAGCCTTCGTCGCAGACAACATGCTACCCGAAATCGAGCGCCGGTCGACGGAGTAGCACCGCCCATCACATCCCCGCCAACGAGGTCTCGACGTGGAGGACGATGCGCTCAAAATTGGTGAGGTCGCCGAGGCGTGCGAGGTCTCGCGCGATGCGCTCCGCTACTGGGAGCAGGAGGGACTGATCCCGGAGCCGCCGCGGTTCGAATCGTCCGGCTACCGGGCGTATCCACCAGAGACGATCCGGCGGGTGCGGGCCATCCAGCGGGCCAAGGAACTCGGGTTTTCGCTCGCTGAAATTCGGCGCCTGTTCGAGGGGCGAGACCGGGGAGAGAGCTGCGAGGAACTCGGCGAGATCGCCCGGCGGCGCATCCGGGAATTTCGCCGCGAGATCGAGCGACTCGAGCGCAAGATCGAGGGGCTCCGGGCCCTCCAGCAGGCCTGCCCCGGGGATCGTCCGGTCTCGGAGTGTCCGGTCACCGACCTGTTGGCCGAGGCCTGACCGCCCGGGTCACCGAGGCAGAATCGCCCGCGCCGGGTCAGCAACCGAAGCAGGTGCGCATCTCGCGGTCGCAGTTGTCGCGGAGGCACTCGAGATACGCCGCGCCCTCCATCCCCTCGCAGTAGCCGGCGGCGCACTGGTGGAACTGCTGCAGCTCGACGCTGGCGGCGTCGGTCGCCCGCTCCTGGCAGTCGGTCCGGCAACTCGCCGGCTCGTCGCTCCCGTTGCACAGGTCGACGCACGCGTGGAATTCGCTGCAATTGAGGCCGTCGGCGCCCCCGTCGATGTGACCGCAGACGTTCCACGCCGACGCACAGTTGTCCGCCCGGCATTCCTGCCGCTCGGCGTTGTCGCTGATCCCGCCGCAGTGCTCCTGCATGCAGGCCTGTCGGTCGTCGAGCTTGCCGATCTCGGTTTCGGAGGTGCGCGCCGAATACTGCTGCTTGCACGAGTAATCGAAGGTCTCGCACATCAAAAACTGGCAGGTCGCAAACTCGTGGCAGGTCATCGGCGGACCGGCCGCGTCGGGAGCCCCGCCGTCGGGGGTCGGTCCAATGTCGGGCGGGAGGACGGCGTCGGGGTCGGGCGGCCCGCCGCCATCGCGCGGCTCGCCGATGTCGACGCGGGGCGGATCGCCGCCACCGTCGATCGGATCGTCGGGCCCGCTGCCGTCGGGCTGATCGACGTCGTCGGGCGGCGGCACCGGCGGCACCCGGGGCCCGTCGTGCGGTGCGGCGTCACTTCCCCCGGCGGGCGCACACTCGCCGTCGACACAGATCCGGCTGCCCCGGCACTGATCGTCGCTCGAGCAGCCCCCCTCGCCGGGGTCGTAGCTGTTGCACCCGCTCGCCACGGCCCATCCCGCGGCCACGATCGCCAGCGAACAGACTCTCTTCCACGTCGTCATCACCACCACTCCGCGTTCAAAATCTCGCGATGCTGCTCTCGGCGCGCCATCGCCCCATCCATTGTAGTTAACACACGTTCGAGTGACCACCGCCGCTCCAACGAGCCCCCGTGGAGTCTCCTCCCCGAGCTCGGCCCCCCGCCGGACGCGATCACTCGCCGGTGTGCTCGGGCTGCGAGCCTTTACGCAGGTAGCGGTCGAGCACGAACGTCCCGCCCGGCACCAGCGCCGCGAACAGCGCCCACCCGCAAAATCGCCCGCTCCACTCCTCGTCGACCGCCACTTGCACGCCGAGCACGAGGTAGGCGATGAACAAGAAGCCGTGGATCCACCCGACGATCTCGTTGAGCAGGGGGGCGTCGGCGAGGTACTTGAGCGGCATGCCGACGAAGACGAGAAGGACGTACGAGACGCCCTCCGAGAGGGCGACGACACGAAAACGCGCGAGGGAGTCGGACACGGTAGCTCCTGGGCATGGAGGGATCGAGCCAGCCCCGTCCGGCGGGGCTACTCGCGTACCCAGGCCAGATAAAACGACGCGATCAGGATTGCAACCGACACCGCCGCGATCACCGCCCCCCAGAACCAGTAGGTCATCCCGAGCTGCTCGGCGATCGCCTGCGTGTCCGAGCTCATCACCTCCCCGCCGCGGGTGAACTCCCGGGTGAACATGTAGTCGACGTCCGAGAGACTCTCGAGACAAAACCGGATGCCGACAAACTGGGTGAGCACCGTCTCGACCGTCTCGCTGGCGTAATAGCCGATCGCGACGGCGCCGACTCCGAGCCCGAGCGTTGCACCGAACCCGAACCCGTTGCGGACGTAGACGAGCGCCGAGAGGATCAACAACACACCGAGCCCCTCCATCACCCAGCGCGCCGTCCGAATGCGCGAGCCGAGCAAGATGACCGCCCCGCCCGCCACCGCCGGCCCCAGAAGTCCTCCCGCCGCGATCAGCGCCGGAGCGAGCAGACTGTCCGGCCGCGCCGAAAAGGCGACACCCCCGAGGTTTGCGTACAGCTCCAGGCGCCGAAACTCGCCGCCGACCAGCTCGGCGGTCAACCCGTGGCCCATCTCGTGCGCCCAGGTCGACAACACCGCAAACGGATACAGCACGTATTCGCCGAACGGCACGTACGCCAGCCCGACGCTGGCGAGCGCCGCCACCCAGAACAGGTACATCAACTGCGTGCGGGATGTCTCGTCGTCCATCGGTTGTCTCCCGACTCAAATTCCGTCTTCGCGACCACCCGGTGCCGACCACCGGCTCTCATATAACGGATCGAATGGCCAATCTCGTCCATGACGCCTCGAGTTCGACCGACGATCTGCGATCATTTTCGCCGGGGCACCGGGCTTCACTGCCCGGTGCCAGTTCGCCCGGTTGCGCGCTCGAGCGGGGCGTGATCACCTCCCCGCCGTGCCCGTGACTTGTGGACACCTCCTGCGCCACTGGGATATAGTCGCTTCGAGCGCGTCAACATCTCCCACCACCCCGTCGGGGCCCATGGACGAACACGTCGAGTTCGAAGAAGCGGACGGCTGTGCCGGCCAGCTCAAAAACGCCATCGTCGGCCTGCTCGTCGCGCCGATCCTGTTGCTGGTCGCGGGCGGCCTCCTGTTCTGGAACGAGGGCCGCGCCGTCCAGCGAGCCCGGGATCTCGACCAGGGGCGCAACAGTGTCGTCTCGCTCGATTCGCCGCAGGTCGACCCGGCCAACGACGGCAAGCTCGTGCACACCTCCGGCGAGATGGAAGTCGACGAGCCGGTCGCCGACCAGACGTTCGGCGTCTCCGCCGAGGCGGTCGAGCTGAGACGCACCGTCGAGATGTTCCAGTGGCACGAAGAAAAGGAGACCGAGACCGTCCGCCGCAACGGCGAGAAGGTCAAAAAGACGACCTACGAGTATCACAAAGACTGGAGTGCCGACGTGATCGACTCGGGGCACTTCGAGGACCGTGAGGGGCACCGCAATCCGGGGCAGATGCCGTACGACTCGAAGCGGTATCGACCCGGCGAGGTGCGACTCGGGGGGTTTGTGCTGGGCGCGGAGTTGATCGATCGCATCGACCAGGTCGACCCGTACCCGCTCGAGGAGTCGGTGATGGAGTCGATCCCGGCCGACCACCAGTCCAGCGCGACGCTCCGGGACGACACGATCTTTCTCGACGGCTCGCCGCGCGCCCCGGAGATCGGCGACGTGCGGGTCGAGTACTCCTGGATTCAGCCGGGACCCGTGTCGGTCGTCGCCGGCCAGACCGACTCGACGCTCAACCCGTACACCTCGCAGAAGCTGAACGGTGAGATCGGGCTGGTCCGCACCGGCACCCACTCGGCCGGCGCCCTGTTCGACGAGGCGGAGGCGGAAAACACGCGGATGACCTGGATCCTCCGGGGGGTCGGGTGGCTCGTCGCGGTGATCGCCGTTTCGATGCTGTTCGGGCCGCTCGAAGTGATCGCCGGCTCCCTGCCGATGGTCGGCTGGATCGCCGAAGATCTGATCGAGACCGGGGCGACGCTGATCTCCCTGCTGCTCGGGTCGGCCTACGCCCTGGTCGTCGTCGCCGTCGGCTGGCTCGCTTACCGCCCGCTGATCGGGCTCGGGCTGCTGGCCGTCGTCGCGGCGTGCCTCGGCGGTGTCGTCGTGCTGGTCGCTCAGACCCGACGCAACCGCACCTGACGGCACGGGGCTCTACCACTCGTGGACCGGCCCGTCGTCGTCATCGTCGCCGATGGAGCCGTCGTCCTCGATGGAGCCGTCGCCGCCCTCCCCGACGCCGCTCGGCGGCTCCCCGTCGACGGGCGGCTCCCGGCCGGCGCCGCCCGGGCCCCGGCCCGGGTCACCCGGCATCTCGCGGGGCACATAATTCGGTTGCTCCCAGGCCGCCGCCCCGTACTGGTGGCGGTCGCGCTGCTCGAGCGTACACAAAAGCGCCGTGTAACCGACGTACAGACCGAGAAAGATCCCGGCGAAGGCGACCGCCCACAGGTACGGACCGACGATCGGGACCATCGACAGAAAGGTCAGCGGACACGTGACCGCCATGTACACGACCACGAACGCCGCCGCCCCGACCAGGTACGGCTTCCACTGGCGCTTGAAAAATTCCCAGCCCCCCTTCATCGACTCGATCACGCCGAGATCGGTTGCCAGGACGACGTAGATTGGAAACCACAGCGCGATCGAGATGACGAGCCCCGGGACGATGCAGGCACACATGCCGACGATCGCCGCGAGGTAGGTCAAAATGCCGACCCCGAGCATGTGCGGAAGGCGCCGGATGCCCATCGAAAATGCCTCGCCCGCCCCGCCGACCGCGTGCGTGCCGTCGAGCAGCAGCCGGCGCATCGGCCGCAACAGAGTGCCAGCGAGCATCATCGAGATGACGCCGACGGCCATGCCGGCGACGACGAGCGGTAAGAATTCTTCGGGGATGTTGCCGGGATCGGGCGGTTCCTGCTGCGAAAACGGCCCGGCCGGCTGCATACCACTCAGCCCCTGAGGGGCGAAAATGGCCGCCACGTACAGCGCCTGAAACAGGCCGACCAGCCACAGGACGTTCGTCTCGAGCGCCCGTCGGGTGAGACGTTTGGCGTTCTTCCAGGTCAGGCCGGGGATCGCCCAGACGTCGTCGGTCATCGCCGCCGTCGCTTCGGGTTCGGCGTGCAGATCGTCGGCTTCGGGCGGCTGGTAGGGATTCTGCGGGTTCGGCTGCGGCATCGAGACACCCCGATCGTCAAATATCCAGACATACCTCGGGCTCGCTCCCACGTTACACGGTGCTTCGAGGCTTGTCAGCAGATTTGGCGATCGCCGACGGCGAGCAGCCGGTAGGGCCGCCGAGGGGTCGGGGCTGGTCCGCAGCAGAGTTGACCGGCCGACGAGGTCGCCCGGTGCGAACCTCAGCGAGTGCCCGGTTTGCCGCCGCCCCACGGGTTCGGAAACAGCCGTCCGTCGTAGCTGAGGCCGAGGCTGGCCGACCAGCCGCGCGAGACGAACGCCCCGGTCGGCAGGTAGGTGCCGGTCGCCTCGAGGGCGAACCCGCCGGCGATGCGGACGATCGGTCCCCCGCTGACGGCCATGAAACGCTTGGTGGGCCGCTCGTTGCCCCCGGAGAATCGCTCGACGCCGGAGACGCGCGCCGACAGTGCCAGCCTCTCCGGGATCAGATAGGCGCCGGCGGAGGCGGCGTACTCGAGCCCGTTGCCGAACCCCTGGAAGCGCAGCTTGGGACCGACCGAGGCGGTCAGCCAGCCCGGAAACGGGTGCAGCGAGAGGCCGGCCTGCATCAAAAACGTCATGTCGACCGACCCGTCGCCCAGCGCCGGGATGTAGCGCTCGCGTTCGAGCTCCCCGGCGGTCAACGCGATCGGCGACGGCGAGTCGGTCGAGATCGTCTCCGAGTACAGGGGCACGCGCAGCTTGCCGACCCCGGAGAGGGCGAACTGCCCGATGGTCGTCCCGCCCTGCAGCGCGAGATCGAGGTCCCCGAGCCCCGACTTGATGTACTGCGCCGAGCTCTCCCGGTGGACGTTCTGGCTTCGGCGCCACGGCAGCGAGGCCGACAACCCGAGATGCGGGGCGAGCCCGATGTCGCCGTACAGCCGGGCCCCGGCGTGCCTGTAGCTGTAGTCGGTATCGACCTGCTCGCCGGAGCGATCGTACATCCCCGTCGCGTCGAAATACGACCCGGAGACCTTCAGATATCCCTCGCCGGGCTCGGGCACCCACGGGCCGGCAGAAGCCACCGAGGGCCACGCCAGGGCGAGCAGGCCCACCACGAGCCCGATCGCGCCGAGCCCCCCGAGCCCGGCACGTCGAGGTCGGCGTCGTCCACACTGATCACGGGTTCGCATCGGTGACCTCCCTCACTCTTCGAGGCGCTCGGCACCGTCGTGGTTGACCGGGGCGTCGGTCGCCCGCGACCAGCGGCGCCACGAGCCGTCGTAGTTTTTCGGCTGCTCGGCTCCCAGCCACCTCAGCGCCGCGTAGGTGAACGACGAGCGGGTGCCGGTCTCGCAGTACGGAATCAGCGGCAACTCCTCGTCGAACAGACCCGCCTCGTCGAGTTCGGACTGCAGCTCGTCTCTGGACCGAAGCGTCCGGGCATCGTCCTGCTCGGTGAAGACCTCCTCCCAGTGATACCAGTTCGCCTCCGGGATGTACCCGCCTTGCGGATTGCCGCGCGGGTTCTCGCCGGTGAATTCCTCCTCGCGGCGAGTGTCGATCAGGATGCCGTCGCGATCCCCTTCGGCGATCTGGCGGACCTCCTCGGTCGTCGCCATCACCGAGCTGCGGCGACGCACGACGAAATCCCCCTCCTCGTCGACCGACTCCGTCGAGGGATCGACGCCGAGTTCCTCGAGCAACGTCTCTTTGCCCGGCGTGTAGATGTGGACGCCGCCGTGGCCGAGAAACTCGATCGCCCAGAACAGCCGCCCGACCTTCTTGGAGCCCGGCGCCCCGTACAGGACGACCGGCCGGTCGTTGTAGACGCCCATCTCGCGGGCGGTCTGCTGGATCTGGCCGACGTCCCGCGGGATCGTGGCGTGATAGTCGGGATCCTTGAGAGGTTTGAAGCCCTCCTGATCGTCGGTCGCCGCACGGTGACCCGAGTGGACCGCTCCGGGCAAGTGCCCGTCCTGATAATCCGCCTCGTTTCGCACGTCGATGACGGTCGCATCCAGCTCGTCTCGCAACTGCTGGACCTGGTCGGCGTCGACGAAAAGCTCGTATTCCCGACCGTATTTTTCCTCGTACTCGTCGAACGGCTGGGGTTCGAGTTCCTGCTCGGACTCCGGTCGCTCGTCGGTCCATTCCGGCAGCGGCTCGAAGTCGTCGTTCGAGCCCTTGACCGTCTCCTCACACCCGGCCGCCAGGATCGACAGGACGGCAGCGAGGGTGACAACCTGGATTGTTCGTCTGCGAAGCATGGTATCCTCCGTTCGAGTAACACTCCGTGCCAGCACCTGAAAGATAAAAACATATAAAGCATACCGGTCA
>CAZRLK010000018.1:0-20431 GCA_964600555.1 uncultured Bradymonadales bacterium | reverse complement strand
AGGGGGCGAAAGAGAAAAGGAGGAAAGCAAACGAATTGGCGAGGGAGGTGACTTCGGCCGCGGGCCGGGGCGGCCGAAGTCACAGTGGCAGGGAGAGATCTAGCAACTCACCTCGAGCACGGTTTCGGCCCACTGGCGGGTGTCGGGATCGTCGGAGTCGTCAGCGAGTTGCTCGAGCAGCTCGACCGCCCCCTCCTGCCAGCCGTCGCGCAGGTACAGCTCGGCGAGCCGCGTCTGGACGAACTCGTCGTCGCCGTCGAGCTGTTGTGCCCGCTCGAACGCCCGGATCGCCTCCTCGGTGCGCGACAGTTTGTAAGTCGTGCCGACCTCGGGATCGTCGATTTCCTCGTTGGCGTACGTCGAGACCCCCGGCCCCTGCTGAAAGAGGATGTCCCCGAGTAGCACGTTCGGATACGCGGCGCTTTCGTCCAGGGCGACCAGCCCGCGCGCCAGCCGCTCGGCCCGCTCGTATTTGCCGTTGGCGTACAGTTGATACGCCTGATCGAGGGCGTACACCCAGGTCGGATCGTCGATCGAAAAATGCTCCCGCAGCTCGCCCTCGCCCTCGTAGACGTCGAGCATCAATCCGGCAAACTGCTCGGCCGTCTCGTCGCCGATCTCCGGGGGCGCCTCCTCCTCCGACTCGCTCGTCGCCTCTCGTCCCGTCTCGTCAGCCATCGTCTCGCTCCGCGCTCGTTTCGCCTTTCATCCTCGCCACCGATAACCGCTGCTCACATGTTGCGAATGATGCCCATCTTCGTCTGGTGCATCGACTTGGCGAGCGAGGACATCGTCTGCATCATCTGCTGGATGCTCTGCATCCGCTGCTGCATCTGCTGGAAGACCATCTGCTGCTCCTGGGGGCTGAGGTCGCTGTTGCGGAGCTTGTTCATGAACTTGCCGGGGTCGTTTTGCATCATCTTCACCCCCTCGTCGACGCTCATCCCGAGCCCCTCGAGTTCGGCGCCGCCCCCGTCGGTCGCCCCGGAGGGTGGCGAGTCGGGACTGCCGGCCTCGCCACTCCCGGCGGTTCCCTCGGCGCCGGAGCTTCCGCTCGCTCCGTCGGCCGACCCGGCGTCGCCGGCCTTGCCGGCGTCTCCCGGCGGCGGCGGTGTCCCGCAGCTTCCGTGCGGCCGCTCCGCCCCGCGGGTCGCCAGGTCCATCCGCAAATTGACGTCGCGCATCGTGTCGTTGCCGGCGGCGATCGCCTGGTTGATCGCCGACTGATCGGCGTCGTCGATCGTCGACCCGGCGGTCGTGTCGTATGTCGCCGAGGCGGTCGCCATGTCGAGCCCGCGCTCGACCTGCCGGATCGCCGCGTCGAGCTGGTCGAGCATCTCCTCTTTTTTTCCCTCCGAGAGACTCGAGTCGCCCTCGATACTCTCCTTTTTTGCCTCCAGATCGGAGAGCTGCGATTTGAGCTCCTTGAATTCCTCGACGTTGCCTTCGTAGACGTCCGTTCCGTCGACTTCGGTCGTCGGGGGAGTATCCTCGGAGTCGCCGATCGGCGAGGGCGTTTGGACGTCGGGCTGGACCTTCTGGAAGGTCGGCGTCTCCGGCTGCCCGCCCGAGGCGGGAGTCGCCGCCGAGTTTCCGGACGAGGAGGACGAGGAGCCGGAATCGGCGTTTTTCAACGCCCGGTCGGCTGCCTCGTAGGCATCGACCGCGTCGTTGTAAAAATTGGCGTTGACAAATGGACTGTCCTCGAGATCGTCGCGTCTCTTTTTGAGTTCGGTGAGAAGCTCGTCCTTTTTCGAGTCCGGCAAGTCGGAATTCATCAGGCGGTCGATCTGATCGTCGATCGCACCGAGCAACTTGTCGCGATTCTCTCGGGCCATTTTCAAGTCGTCACTCCCCCCACTCATCGCTTCCCCCCGGTCTATACGATCTCCATCGAGATGGTCTCGGAAATGGGCTCCATTGTGCATGGGCATCTTCGTCCTCCTCGCGGTGATGGTTTGATTCGGCGACGCGAGAGCCCATCGCCAAACGTGCGCCGAACACCACCCGCGACGGGTCCAGACCGGCCGACGATCTCGCGCCGCTCACGCGGCGAACGACCCCACGACTCGAGTAGGTCGTATTGTCCAATGCGTGCTGACAGGATAACCGGGGGGCGGAGGCGAACGCAAGGGAGAGTTTCGAGCCGATGAGCAGGCGGCGACGCCACAGACGCCAGATCGCGGTGCGCGGGGCGCCCGCCGAGACCCGGCAGAGGGCGGCGGAACTGGTCGAGCCCCTCGCCGACGGGGAGGTGCTGTGGGTCGGCGGGAGCGACCCGCCCCGGGGAGTCGAGACGGCCGATCTCACCGAGGTGCGCCACAGGCTCGGCGGCTCGTACGACGCCGTCGTGCTCGACCTGCACGCATCCTTCGACGCCGACGTCATCGGGCAGTGCCACGGGCTGATCCGGGGCGGCGGCGGTCTCGTCTGGCGGCTGCCGCCCGACGGCGCAAAGCCGACCGACCTGCACGAGGGGCTCGCTGCGCATCCGTACGGACCCGACGACGTCGGGAGCCGCCTCTGGGAGCGCCTCGAGGCGAAGCTGTTCGACGCCGCCTCCGAGTCCACCGAGCCGCTGACGCCTACGCCTGGGGAGTTTGGCGGCACCGACGAACAGGCCGCGCTCGTCGAGCGGTTGACCGACCTGTGGCGCACGAGCGACGCCACCCGCTCGGTCGTCGTCGCCGACCGCGGCCGGGGCAAATCGAGCGCCCTCGGCCTCGCCCTCCGGCAGCTGCGCGACCGCACCCCGATCCTCCGCGTCGCCGTCACCGCTCGCCATCCGGGCGCGACGGCCGAGGTCTTTCGATTCTGCCTCGACGCCGACGAGATCCCCGACACCGGCCCAGTCCGCTACGTGCCCGTCGGCGATCTGCTCGCTGACGGAACCGAGGCCGACCTGATCGTCGTCGACGAGGCCGCCCAGTTTTCGGTCCCGGTGCTCCGCCGCCTGGTCGACTCCGCCCCCGACGCCGACCTCGCGTTCGCCACCACGACCCACGGCTACGAGGGAACCGGCCGCGGCTTCGAGCTGCGGTTCGTCGACTGGCTGCGCGAACGGCCGCCGCCGGTCTCGCGGTTCACCCTCGAGGAGCCGATCCGGTGGGAAGCCGACGATCCCCTCGAGGCGCTCGACTTCGACGCCCTCCTGCTCGACGCCGAACCCGCCACGACCGACCGGCCGCTCGATTCCAGCCACCTCGAGCACCGACACCTCGACCGCGATCGCCTCGCCGCCGACGAAACGCTCCTGCGGCAGGTGTTCGGCCTCCTCGTCGAGGCGCACTACCGGACGACGCCCGCCGACCTGCACCGGATGCTCGACGCCCCGAACCTGCACCTGCACGCCCTGCTTCTCGACGGAGACGCCGTCGCCGCGACCTGGGCCGCCGAGGAGGGCGACCTGCCGCCGAAGCTCGCCGACGAGGTGTACGCCGGGCGCCGCATCCGCGGCCACGCCCTCCCCGAGATCCTGCTGGCGAACCTCTCCCGCCCCGCGACCGGCGACCTCGAGATCGTCCGCAGCGTCCGCACCGCCACCCACCCCGACTACCGGCGCCGGGGACTGGCGACGCGCCTGATCGAGCACGTCCACGCCAGCTACCGCCCGGACCTGTTCGGCACGATCTTCGGGGCGACGCCCGGGGTCGTGCGCCTTCGGCGGCGGCTCGGCCACCGCGTCGTCCGGCTCAGCCCGTCGCATGGCCGGCGGGCCGGCGAGCCGTCGGTAGCGATGCTGCGCCCCGCCTCGGCGGCCGGCCGCACGCTGGTCGCCTCGCTCCGGGAGGAGTTCGCGCGCAAACTGCCGATCCAGCTCGAATTGATGCGCGCCGACGGCGACCTCGATCCGGGCGACCAGCTCGTCCGGGAGCTTCGGACCGACCTCCCGCCCGTGTCCGGCTCCCTCGACCCGGCGCGCATGCGGGAGGTCGTCGACCACTACGCCCACGGACCGCCCACCTACGAGTCGGCCGCCTTCGCCGTCGAGCCGTTCGTCGAGCGCCACGCCGGCCGACTCCCCGAGCTGGACGAGACGCACCGCCAGCTCCTCGAGGCTAGAGTCCGCGAGCGGGCCTCCTGGCGAGAGACCGCCGGGCGCGCCCCCGTCGAGACCGTCCGCGCCGCGATGCGGGGGCTGCGCCGGGCGGTCCGGGCACTCCTCGAACGTGTCGACGCCCGGTAGGCCCGGCTCAAAAGTACGTCCGCATCACGAACGCCCCCTGCGGCCCGACCGAATAATCGGTGCGCGATCGGTCGCTGTTGTCGTACGACGTCTCGTGGATCCGCCCCACGATGCCGACTTCGAGGCCGAGCGAGAATGCCTCCGACAGGTAGTGCTCGGCCCCGAGAATCGGACCGAGCGAGTAGTTCGTCGCGCTGTGCTCCTGGGCTTCGACCGCCTCCTCGTTCATCCCCGACGGCACCTGATCGACCGAGGTGCGCCCGTATCCGATACCGACGCGTGCCCCGGAAAACCCGATCGTCGCATCTCCAATCTCCCAGCCGCGACGCACCTGAATAGCTCCGTCGACCGCCCACCCCCGGGTCGTCAACGCCCCCTGCTGCTGTGAGCCGCCCGCTCCCTGACCATCCGCACTCGTGCGCTCGGACTCCGAAAACGATCCCGAAAGAGCGGGCTCCAGATACCACCCGCCCCCGAGATCGATCGGAACCCGCACGCCCGACCCCAGCGCCGGGGGAGCAAGCCCCGCGCCGAGACCTCCCAGCGCCCCGAGCCCGCCCGCCGGCGACGTATTCCCGATCCCGAGATCGAGGCCGATCCCCGCCCGCGGCCCGGACGACTCTGGCTCCTCGGCGTAACCGGGACTCGAAAGCCCCGCGACCCCGATCAGACACACCACGACAACCCACGTTCGGCACGTCTTCTGCATCGCTCCTCCAGTATCGATGGATGAAATCGTATCGAACCACTCTCGTCAGCCCGGCACGTCACTGCGCTTGTCCGCCGCTGACGGGATGCACAACACCACGCTCCTCCCGGCGAATTTCGGGGATTTTCGGATTGACGAAATGTCAAAAACGAGAAGAGCCGACGCCCCGGAGCACTGTCAAATTGGCAGGGTTCGGGGCATCGGTATGACACCGCCTCGCGCCGGCTGCGTGTTTCGAGTCCGACCCGGCCTCGTCACTCTCCCCCACCCCGGCACTGCGCATCGTCGTTCGTCTGCACCTCCCCTTCGCGCGGCTGACAGGTCTGATCGCGACCGCCGAATTCACAGACGAGCCCCTCCCTGCAACTTCCCTGCGCGAAGCACTCCTCGCCCTCCGCGAGGGGCGGCTGGCAGACCTGTCCCTCTCCCCTCGAATAAATGCACCGCAGGCCCGATGCGCACGGCTCGCCAGCCCCGCAGTCTTCACCCTCCTCGAGCGGCGAGGCACACTCGCCCGCCTCCTGGCCGAACGGCTCGCGGTCGCACCACAGCCCCTCGCGGCAGCTCTCGTTCCGGCGGCACGCATCCCCCTCCCCACCCGGGTCCGCGCAGGCCGACTCGCCGGTGCCGGTGGCCCGACACACCCGCGGCGGATCGCAGTAGTTCGACTCCGACTCGCACGATTCCCCCTCGGCGACGATCTCGAACGACTCGCACGTCTCGCCGACGCAGACGAGCCCGTCCTCGCAGGCGCCGAACGACCCACACGCCTCGCCCTCGCTGCGGGATCGCTCGGGCAGGCACGTCCACCCGCTCCCCTCGCCAGACCGCGAACAGACCAGCGGACTCGTCGGATCACAGGTCGGACTGTGGTTCGGGCTCCCGCACCCCTCCCCCTCGAGCGCGAACCGAAATCCCCCTCCCTGGCCGCTCGTCCCCACCTGGTCGGGGTCGACGCACACACCACACCCCTCGCCCTCCTCGCGCCGGCAGACCAGATCGCCGCTGCACTCCTCGGCGACGGCACACTCGTCGCCCAGCTCGGCCCGGGCGGTGAAGACGTCCGGGCACGTCGAGATCAACTCCCGCTCGACGATCCCCCGGACCACCAGCGACTGCAGCCGCCGCGCCTGGATGCAACTCAACTCCCCGACGTACCCGCGAAGCTTCGCCAGGCAGTCGGCCGCCGCCTCGGCGTCGTAGGCGACCGTGCCGGCCTCGAGCGCACGCAGCAGTTTCGGCCGACCGCCGAACTCCTCGTCGACCTCCCCCGGACTCTCCCAGTCCGAGACGATCGCATCGTAGCACCCCTCGGGGCTCGTCTCGTCGCGGTCGCCCGGCGGCTTTCCCTCGCATTGCTCGTGGCTCGCCCGGCAGTCGACCTCGGCCCGGAGCGACGCGCGCTGTATGAGAAACTCCCCGGCCGACGGGGAGCCATCCTCGCTCGACCCCGTCGACCCGTCCTCCGACCCCCCGGTGGCGCCGCCGCCGCATGCGCCCAGAAGGCCGACCAGAGCAGCCGATGCGACGAGCGCCGACAACCTGCCGATCCATCGATTCATCACCATCCTCACACCATCGAATTCCGATCGCATTCCTGCTGCCAGATCACCATATCGCGCAGGCTACCGAATCTCGGCGTGCAATGGTAATCCCCGGCACCGAGCCTCCGTCACTCCTCGTCGCTCGCTCGACTCTCCCGGACGACAAGCCCGAGGCCGGCCGCCACGATCACCAGACCGAGCATCTCGCGGCCCTCCTCGGTCGCGAGCAGATCGGGATCGCCGGAGGCCGACTCGGCGTACATCGGCCGGACCTCTCCCAGCACGAAGATCTGCCAGGCGAGGTAGCCGACCCCGAGGGCGACCGCCGCGAGCGCCGAACCGGCGAGCGCGATCGGCACGCGCACCCCGGCGGCAGCCACGCCGCACATCACCGCCGCACCGCCGTAGATCGCCCCCCACAATGCGGGATCGGCATCGTTGACCTGCAGCCAGCCCGCCCACACGAACAGGCCACTCGCCAGGGCGAGCAGGATTCGCACGATCGTCTGCTTCATGGTCGCCGCCCCGCCTCTGCGCGGCGCCTCGAGGCGACCTCTCGATCGGGGTCGGGGGCCGGACGCGCCGCCATCTGACCCTGCCGCGCGGATTCGGGAAAGACGACCAGCACGATGTAGGGCGTCCAGGCGAGATCCGGCGAAGAGTACGGAACGACCATCACCGCCGCGCGATCGGGCCCGCTGCCCGTCAGCTCCGGGTGCAACTCGAAGTTGTCGAGTGAATCCGCGAGCATGCCGACCGTCGCCGTCCGGGTGTTCCACATCTGCGAGGAGACCGCCAAAAGTTGGCGCTGCGCCTGGCGAAACTCCATCGTCCCCGCCTCGACCTGGTTCGCCAGCTCGCGGATCTTGGCGTCGAGCGAGGAATCACGCTCGATCGGCGCCTCGTCTCCCTGAGAGCGAAGCTCGTTGATCGTCTCGAAGGCCCGGGTCGCACGCTCGTCGTGCGCCAGATCCGGCAGCTCCCGGTAGGCGGTCACCACCGCGCCGACGGCCTCGCGCTTCGAGGGCCGCGCCAGCCCGACCGCCATGTGCGTGTAGCCGGGCTCGAGCAATACCCGGCGGCCGGAGGCGGTCGACAACAGCCGCTGGGCGAGCAAATCGAGGCGCTCGGCCTGGACGGCGTGGCTGGCCAACCCCCCCGAGAGGATGTCGGCCTCGACCTCCCATCCGGCGAGGAGTCCGAGCGCGATCCGATCCGCCTTTTTGGCGTCTCCCGACTCGTACTGCGCCTTGAAATAGTCGCCGGCGAGCCCGTTCGCCGCGCTGCTCTGAGCCGCCTCGAACGACACCTCCGAGAGTCCCGCCTCTCGACGCACCGCGTTGACGAGTCGGACGAACTTCCGGAGCCCCTCGAGTTTCCCGTCGCCCCCGCTCTCCTCTCGACCCGCCTGTTCGCTGTCGTCGCCCGCCGCTTCGGCCTCCCGCTCGCTCTCCTCCCCGGTCTCACCGAGGTTTCGGGAGGCGCGGGCGACCGCCCTCGACGCCTCCGACGGCCGGTACGTCCTGGCCGCCGACTCTCCGCGCCAGACCGTATTGCCGAGCACCGAATGGCCGAGGCCGCGATCGCGGAAAAAGCCGAGCACCTCGACGCGCGTCGGGCCCGTCTCGCCGTCCGGCTCGCAGCGCACCCGAAACTCCGGCAGCTCCACGCTCCGGTCGACCGTGCAGCGATCGAACCCGAACGCCGATTTCGTTCGGATCGCCTCCGTTCGCGTGTAGTCGGGAAAGCCTTCGCCCTCGAGGACGATCGGCTCGTCGCCGTCGACGTCGATCGCCGTCGGCTCCAGGTCGGCCGTCCGCTCGCCGAAGGTCGTCAACAAGATCGCCCGGTCGTCGTTTTTCCCGTACCAGATGCCGATCGAGCGGTGGCGTCCTCCGATCGCCTTTTCGAGCCGCTTCACTCCCTTGCCCCGGGTCTTCCACTGCTCGGCGACCCTCTTTTCGGAGGCGTTCGGCGGCCGATCCCAGCTCCACCAGACGTTGCCGAAATCGGCGGCGACGACACCGCAACGCGTCCGCATGAAATCCCGGAGGTTGCCCGAGGGAAACGCCCCCTTTTCGAGATAAAAGTGGCCCACCTGCCGGGCGAGACAGTGCATCCCCTCGCTGGCGACGACGTCGCCGGCCGCCCGGTCGACCTGGTCGGCCAGGATCTGCTCGAACGGCGAGGAGGGCTCGTAGTCGACCGCCCCGATACGGTCCGGCAGCGATCCCTGAAGCTCCCAGCTCTCCACGTGTGTGCGCGATTCATTGAAAAAGGATGTCGGCTGCTCGGAACTCTCGATCTGGGAGAGTTCTTCGCGGTCGGGGAATGGCTCGTCGACGTCGACCTCCCCGCCCCCGACGTGAGCCCGCGGCGAGGCACATCCGACCGCGCCCACGACGACGAACACGATGGCGAGGCGTTTGTCCGATAGTCGTTTCCAGAGGCGTCGCATCGTTGATCTCTCGTCCGAGAATCCATTGACATGTCTCCTTCGGGAGGGTCATCTTCGAGCAAGTTGCGCCTGTTTGCAATACCGTCCCCACCGACTCGAGGAGACTCCGAGACGATGAGTTTCTGGGAGAATTTCATCACCGAATCGCAGGCACTGGTCCGCCGGACGGCCCGCGAGTTTGCCGACGAGGAGATCGCCCCGAACGCCGGCGAGTGGGAGGAGGCCGGCCGGTTTCCCCGGGAGTTGTACGACCGGGCCGCCGAGGCGGGCCTGCTCGGTGTCGGCTTTCCCGAAAAGGTCGGCGGGTCGGGAGGCGGCGCGATGGAATCGGTGATGATGATCGAGGGGCTGATGTACGGTGGATCGACGGGCGTGATGGCGGGGCTCGGTTCGGCCGGGATCGCCCTGCCGCCGCTCGTCCAGAGCGACGACGAACGGCTGATCGAACAGTTCGTCCGCCCGACGCTGGCCGGCGACAAGATCGCCGCACTCGCTGTCACCGAACCCGGTGCCGGGAGCGACGTCTCGGCGGTCCGCACGCGAGCCGAACGCGACGGCGACGAATACGTCGTACACGGCTCGAAGATGTTCATCACCTCCGGCGTGCGGGCGGATTTTTTGACGACGCTGGTGCGCACCGGCGAAGACCCGCACGGCGGCCTGACGTTTCTGGTCATCGAGACCGACGGCGAGGGCGTCCAGGTCTCGGAGGCCCTCGAAAAGACGGGGTGGCGCGCCTCGGATACCGCCGAGCTGGCGTTCGACGGCGTGCGAGTCCCGGCCGCCAACCGGGTCGGCGCCGAGGGCGGAGGTTTTCCGACCCTGATGCGCAACTTCCAGAACGAGCGCCTCGCCCTCGCTGCCTACGGGTCGGCGACCGCCGACGTGGCTCTGGAAAAAGCCCGCGAGTACGTCGGCGAGCGCGAGGCCTTCGACCGAAAGATCAGTGATTTTCAGGTCACCCGCCACAAACTCGCCGAGATGGACACGAAGGTGACCGCGGCCAAAACACTGGTCTACCAGGTCGCCGACCGGCTGGATGCCGGCGAGTACGTCGCCAAAGAGGTCTGTGAAGCGAAAAACTTCTGTGCCGACATCGCCGGCGAGGTCACCTGGGAGGCCGTCCAGTTGCACGGGGGCATGGGCTACATGCGCGAGACGATGGTCGAACGGCTCAGCCGCGACGCCCGCCTGCTGCCGATCGGCGGCGGTACCCGCGAGATCATGAACGAGCTCATCGCCCGTGAACTCGACGTCTGACGACCGGACGAGATCACGGCAATATCACGGTGCCACCCACCCTGCATCCGACTGATATACGTACGAAATCGGACAATCGGACGATCGGACAATCGGACAATCGGACGATCGGACAATCGGACAATCGGACGATCGGACGGGCGGGCGAGGCAGACGGACTCCTCGTCAGGAATCGGCGTGCTCGCCGACGAACCGTTCGATGGCGGCGGCGGCCTCGTCGTCGACCTCCGAGAAGCGCAGGCCGTAGATCCAGCGCGGGTCGGCCTTCGGCCCCATCTGTTTGTGCCAGCGGATGTCGGCGAGGACCCCGATCGGGAGGCGGCGATCGGGGAGGTCGAATTCGATCGAGACGTGCATCGCCTGCGAGAGATCCTCGCCGATTTCGACGCGCAGGCCGCCCTCGCTCAACTCCAGAGCCTGGCCCGTCGTCCGGACGGGCGCCTGGATGCGGACCGCAAATTCCACCTCGACTCGTCCGTGCACGCGGCGTTCCCGGGCGATATCCGACTCGCTTTCTTCGGTCGTCAATCCCTGCGACATCTCCGGTCTCCCCGGCTGGCGCACCCTCACGATCCCGACGGCGTCTACTTGGAGGATACAGCGCGAGACGAATCGACGAAAGCGCAAATCGCCGCGGCGCGGCCACAGGTTCGACTAACTCGAAGTCCCCTGCATTTTCCACGAGATGCGGATCATCCCCCCCTCCGCATCTCCCCCGCCTCTCGCGTGCCGTTTGAACCTCTCCGGATCAGTCGCTACACAGGTTGCGAGGTCTCGATTCCAGTTCGCAACTTCCCTTCGCATCTCGCCGAGGAGCGATGGCGATGAACTTCTTGCACACCATGATCCGCATCACCGACATCGACGAATCCCTGCACTTTTTTTGCGACCTGCTCGGCCTCGAGGAGGTCCGCCGCAAGGAGGTCGAAGCCGGTGAATACACGTTGATCTTTCTGAAGGCCCCGGGCGACGACGAAGAGACCGTCGAGCTGACCTACAACTGGGAGCCCGAGGAGATGGGCAACGCCCGGAATTTCGGCCACCTGGCATTCGCCGTCGACGACATCTACGAGACCTGCGAGCGGCTCCGCGACGGCGGCGTCACCATCAACCGCCCGCCGAGTGACGGTCGCATGGCGTTCGTCAAATCGCCGGACGAGATCTCGGTCGAATTGCTGCAAAAAGGCGACCCCCTGGAGCCGAAACAGCCGTGGACGTCGATGGACAAAAAGGGGAGCTGGTAGGGCAACCGAGGAGCACCGCCTTCCGGCTCATCTTCGCACCGTGATTCGATCGTCGGCGGGGCGCCGAAACTCCGTGCCGAATCGTTCGCTGGTCGCCTCGAGTACGTCGACCAACCAGTCGACCTCCTCGACCGACGGCCGTGTCAGCCGAAGACGCTCCAGGCGCGTCGGCCGCATCGTCATCCCGGCGAGCCGCCCCGTCTCGGCGTCGAGCCGGGGGAAATACATCATCCCCAGCTCACCGCGAAATTGCTCGTGGCCCCCGATCCCCTCGTAGTCGGTGACGAGATCGCCGCATCCGTACAGGATCGGATGCCCGCGGTGAATCTCGAGGGCCTTGACGTGATGCGAGGAGTGGCCGTGCACGAGGTCGACGCCCGCCTCGTCGACGAGCGCCCGGCCGAGCCGGACGTGCGCGTCCGGAACCTCCCAGCCCCAGTTGCCGCCCCAGTGAATCGACGCGACCACCAGATCGCCGGGTCGGCGATGCCGGTCGATCTTCTCCCCGACCACCTCGGCGCCGCGCCCGGAGAATTCCCCGAGCAACGCGACACCGGGCTCCCCTTCGCCTGCACGCCAGCTTCCAGAGACACCCGCATCGGTCGCTGCGAGGCCGACCACCAGCACTCGATGCCCCTCCCCGACCTCGACCGCGGTCGGCCGCCACGCCTCCTCGCCATCCCGCCCCGCCCCGCAGTAGCCGATCGCGCGCTCCTCCAGCGTCCGGAGCGTCTCCTCCAGGCCCGGGTATCCCCAGTCGAGGACGTGGTTGTTGGCCAGCGAGCAGACGTCGATCTCGGCCGCCTCGAGCGCCGCGGCATTCTCCGGGCTGACCCGGTAGTGGATGCCCTTCCCGCGCCAGTACTCGCGGCTCCGAGTGACGGCCGTCTCCAGGTTGACCAGCCGCACGTCGGGCCGCTCTTCGCCGAGGATCTCGAGGCCCTCCCCCCAGACGTACTCGAAGCCGACCGACTCCGGCAGCGGCCCCGACCGCCCCTCCGCCAGCGACAGGTACTCCCGCGCATCCTGCACGTACCGCTCGTGCAGCTCGGGATCGCACGGGTGCGGCAACAACTGGTCGACGCCCCGCCCGAGCATCACGTCGCCCGCCAGAAACAATGTCACCTCCGCGTCCATCGGTATCGACAATTCTGAGCAAGGGAGCGGAGCACGCAACACCCGCCCCTTCCCTCTCCGGCTCGCAACGCCGGAGACAAACTGCTAACAAGAACGAGCTCGGTCGAACGTCGTGACGAAAGGTGGAGTCGATTCATACACCCGAAGGTCACCCACGATGCACCCGGATACAAACTCGAAAACCTGGCTCGTCGCCGCAATCACACTTTTGCTCGCAGGGAGCGGCTGCGTGCAGCACGACGAGACCGACGCCCAGCCCGGGAAGTTCATCACCTATCCCGACGGCGGATTCGACCGCACCGACACCGGCCCCCCCTCCGACATCGTCGATCCCCCCGACGCGGAGGATCCGCCGGACGCCGACGATCCTCCCGACGCAATCGTGCCTCCGCCGGACGTCGGTCCCCCGGAGCAGCCGTGCCTGACGATCGATCGCCGCGACTCGGTGTATTTCGGCTCCGAGACCGTCGGCGAGACGGCAACCGAGACGTTCACGCTCGAAAACTGCGCCGACGACTCCGCGCAACTGCGCATCGACGCGCTCTTTGTCGCCAACCGAGCGGGTGGCGTCTTCTCGCTCGAGCGCTCCTCGCTTCCGGGGAACCTCGCCGACGGAGGGACTGCCACGCTCGCCCCCGGCGAGAGCCGACCGATCACCGTCGAATTTTCGCCGGGTGACGCCCGCCGGTACTCGGGAGAGCTGCTGATCCTGAGCAACGATCCCCGCCAGCCCGAACTACCGGTCGTGTTGACCGGAGAAGGGCGGGAACCGGACCCGATGTGTCCGACGGCCCGGGCACAGGCCCGAGTGGCAGGTTCGGGCAACTGGCAGACCGACCTGGAGGTCGAGCCGGAAGACACGCTCGAGTTGACGGGTCGGAACAGCTCGGATCCCGATGGCTCGATCGCACGCTACGAATGGTCGATCCTCGAACAACCCGCGAGCGCGACGGCCGACCTCTCGTCCGACGACAGCCGCGACCCGACCCTGCGGATCCCGGTCACCGGCAACTACCGCATCGGCCTGACGGTCTACGACCAGGACGGTCTCTCAAACTGCGGCTCGCAGGCGACCATCGAGGTTTCCGCCACCTCTCGCCACGACATTCGGATCGAGCTGACGTGGCGGACGCCCGGCGACCCCGACCCCGACGACGACGACGGAACGGATCTCGACCTGCATTATCTGAACGCCGGTCAGCCGGGGGCCCAGTGGGGGGTCGACCCCTGGGGCATCGACTACGCCAACATGACTGCCGACTGGGGCCAGGAGGGGCCGGCCGACGACCCGGAGCTCGCTCACGACGTGCGCAACGGCCAGGGGCCCGAGACGATCGACCACGACCAGCCGGCCGCCGGCACCACCTACAGAGTCGGCGTCCACTTTTTCGGCCAGCCGTTCGACGAGACCTATGCGACCGTCCGCATCTACCATGACGGCAATCTGGAGTTCGAATACCTCGACAAGCGGCTGGACGACGAGAAGATGTTCTGGACGGTCGCCGAATTCACCGGACAACCGAACAACGTCCGCGAGATCGACGAAACGCACGACCGGATTCCGTAAACGCCCGCCCCTGGTAGACGCCACTCGGCCGCAGACACCACCCGGCCCCGCGGTTGGCCTCCCCGCGCCTCTCCGGTACCGTCGGCCCGCCGCCGCGCTCCCCTCTTCCCCGACCACCGCCGATGGCCTCCCGCTGGTACGTCTACGTCCTCGAGTGCGCCGACGAGACGCTGTACACCGGCATCACCACCGACCCCGAGCGGCGAGTCCGCGAACACAACGAAAGCGCGAAGGGAGCCCGCTACACCCGCAGCCGACGCCCCGTCTCGCCGGTCGCCGTCTGGCCGTGCGAGGACCGCTCGCAGGCAGCCAGCGAGGAGGCCGCCTTCAAGAGCCTGAGCCGCGACGAGAAGATCCGTCGCCTCCGGGTCGCCTCCGACCCCGATGCGTTCGCCACCTTCGAGCGCGAGTACCGTCGGACGTTCGCCCCCGACGATCCGGCCCCCGACGCCTGTCGCCCGATCAGCCTCGCCGATCGAGAGCCGGAGGTGCTCGATCGGGCCCGGCGGGTGGCGAAGACCTGCGAGCAGGCGACTGAGAAGCTGGCCGAGCGGCTCTCCGGAGAGGTGGCCCACACGGGCCGCGGGGTCGAGCCCGTCTTTTGCGTCGGCCCCGGCCTGTTCGACGGCCACGGCGTGCTGCTCGAGGCCGGCCCGCGCGTCTTTTTCGACATGCGACTGGTCGACCGGCACTTCGAGCGCGAGGCCTTCGCCCCGCTCGTCCACGCCCTCCACGAGACGACCCATGCGCTCCACTACGCCGCCCGACCGGCGATGTACCCGGGCCGCGAGAAGTCACCCGCCGAGGAGGTCTGGCACCGACTCGTCGCCGAAGGGCTGGCGTGCCGCCTGGCCGAGCGGATCACCGACTCTCCGCCCGCGACGGCGCTGTGGTTCGGCTACCTCGACGACGCGGAGTACGCCGACTGGCGTAAAGAGGCCGAGCGCGCCCGAAGCGAGGTGTGGGACCGGGTCCGCGACGCCGACGAGAGCCTGCGGTTCGACTCCGAGACCTGGAGGCGACTTTTTCGCGGCCGGGGCGACTCGACGACGAATCGGATCGGCTACTGGTACGCCCGCGAGATCGTGCGCCGCGCCGAAGGCGACCACCCGGTCTCGGAGCTGCTGACGGCGCCGCCGGAGACGTGGTACGGGTACGTCCGCGAATACTTCGAGTCTTGACCCCTCCCCGCGGCAAGTCGGCAGGCTGGACGCCGACGCACAGCGCGATATGATGGGGGGCAGATACCTCTCGCCCCATCTTCGACCCTACGAGGCCTCCTCCGCGATGAATGGTCAGCAAGAAGTCAGCCCCGATCTGTTCCGCAAATTCGAGGTCTTCGACGGTTTGACCGCCGAGGACATCCGGGCCGTCTCGAACTGCACGCAGGTCCGGCGCCTGGAGCCGGGCCAGAAGATCCTCGAAGAGGGAGGCCGCGACCGCGACCTGTACGCCCTGCTGGAGGGCCGCGTCGAGGTCCTGCAGGCGAACGACGCCGGCGAGCAGGAGACGCTGACGCAACTCGAACCGTACGCCGCCTTCGGCGAACTCGGCCTCGCCGTCGGCGCGCCGCGGACGGCAACCGTTCGGACCGCCGAGACCTCGCGGTTTTTGTACGTCGACGGCGACGCCTTCCACAACCTCCAGACCAGCCAACACGCCGCCGCCTACAAGATCGAGCACAACATCCTGCGCATCCTCGCCCGGCGCCTGCGCGAGACGAATCGGGAGTTGATGAGACAGACCGACAGCGGGGAGTGACCCGCGGGCCGATCGACCGCCTCGCCCCCGGAGCTGCACTCGCCGGGCGCGAAATTTTCGTATACAGATGTATACAGACGATGCGTCCCGGAGGGGAGAATCGACGGGAGAACGCCCTCCACACCCCGAGTATACCAAATGCTAGCCGAACAACGTCAAAACTGTTAAAAAAGGAATAGAACGTCTAGTTGACAGCCCAGTACTTGCCGCGGAGGACGTCACAATGAATACCGCACACTCCCGTCGTCTCCTCGCAGTCGCCTGTTCCGTCTTGTTTTTCGCCGTCGGGTGCGCGGACGACACGACCTCCAGCGACAACGATGGCGATCCGGAGGGCGACGTCGGATTCGATGTCCGGATCGATGCCGCCGTCGACGCCGTCGGCGACGTCTTCCCCGGAGGCGACGGAGGGAGCGACGCGGTCGACGATCCGGGCGATGCCGACGACGGCGGCGGCGCGGATGCGACCGACGGCGGCGCGAGCGACGCCAACCTGCCCGACGCCAACGGCGGGGATGCCTCGGACGCGACGGTGACCGACGGCGGCGCAATGGACGTCGTCGACGCGAGCGGACCCTGCGGCGGCGAGTTTTGCACCGAGGATCAGATCTGCAACGACGGCACCTGCGAGTGTCCGCAATACCACGAGTTGTGCGGCGGGGAGTGCGTGGCGGTCAACCTCGATCCCGACCACTGCGGCGGCTGCGCGAGCAGCTCGGAGGGCGAGCAGTGCACCGGCGACGAGGTCTGCAACCTCGGCAACTGCGTCGCCGACTGTCCCGAGGGCATGGACGTGTGCAACGGACGTTGCGTCGACACCGACGTCAACGCCGATCACTGCGGAGCCTGCGGGAACAGTTGCTCGGGCGATCAGGCCTGCAACTTCGGCTCGTGCGTCGACGCCGTCGACCTCGATACCGGCAACAAAAGCTGCCAGGGCGGCGGCGACCCGGTCGACATCGACTTCGACAATCGGCGCACCGAAAAGACGTGTTCCGGCAGCGTCGCCCGGACGACCTTCCGGTGGGGCATCTGCTCGTGCGAGGGCATGGACATCAAAAACAACCTGTACATGGATGCCTTCGACAGCCGACTCGGCCCCCACGAGCCCGGCGGCTTCGGCGGGAGTCTCGGCTCGAACGGCCAGCTCGAAGTCGACAAGGGCGAGATCTACGGCTCGGTCTGGACCTCCCACACCGGCGACCCGGCTTACGCTTCGGGCTCGCCCGGCGTGAACATCCACCAGCAGTTCCACGCCGGCGGCAACACCAGCTTCGCCGGCGGCGGCACGATCAGCGGCGACGGATGGGTCGACGGGGCGGCCGACGGACGCGCCACCTTCGAGCAAAGTCTGTTCGTCCCCGACCCGAGCCAGGTCGGTGCGAACATCACGGCCAACAACGTCACCCAGACGCCGGTGACGATTCCGACCGTCTGCGAGCGATGCCGGCAGGACCGGCAGATTCCGGTCGAAGATCTGGTCAGCGATCACGAGACCAACAACGACAACGGGATCGTCAACCTCGACGAGACGGCCCTCGACGAGCCCGGCGACCGGACGGTCCTGCAGCTACCCTGCGGCAAGTACTACCTGTCGAACATCGACGTCTCGAGCGAACTGGTCATCACCGCGACCGGACGCACGGCCCTGTTCATCGACGGCGACGTGCTGAGCGACAACAGCATCAAGATTCTGCCGACCCAGCAGGGAGAACTCGACGTCTTCGTCAACGGCGACGTCACCCTCTCGAGCAGCATCCAGGTCGGGTCGACCGCCTACCCGGCTTCGACGCGGTTTTACGTCAACGGCGAGTGGACCTTCCAGAACGACGGGGTCATCGGCGCGTACGTCTACGCGATCCCGGAGGGGATCACGATGATGAACAACCTCATCGTCTACGGTGGCCTCTACACCCAGGATCTGCAGACCAACAACAACATCGACGTCCACTACGACCGCGCCGTCCTCGAAGCGGACCGTCAGTGTCCCGACCCGGACGACGACAACGGGGGGGGCGGCGGGGGTGACGCCGGTCTCGACGGTGGGACGATCGACGACGGCGGCACGATCGACGACGGCGGGACGATCGACGACGGTGGGACGATCGACGACGGTGGGACGATCGACGACGGTGGCACGATCGACGACGGTGGCACGATCGACGACGGCGGCGATACCTGCTCGATGTCCGGCGATACCTGCGGCATCGACGACGACTGCTGCAACGATCTCGTCTGCGGCACCGACGGCACCTGCCAGACCCCCTGCAGCGACCAGGGTGGCGGGTGCAGCGTCGACGGCGATTGCTGCAACAACCTGGTGTGCGGCACCGACGGCACCTGCCAGACGCCGTGCAGCGAACAGGGCGAGGGATGCGGCATGGACTCGGATTGCTGCTCGCCGCTGATCTGTGACACGGACGGCACCTGCCAGACCGACGAATGCAACAACCTGTACGAGTCGTGCACGGACAACTCGGATTGTTGCAGCGGCACCTGCGCGACCACCTCCGACGGCTCGCAATGCATCAGCGGGTGACGGAGGCGGCGAACCGCCGGGTCACTCCTCCGGGGCGAAATCGAGGTTCGGGTACGGATTGTACTCGGGTTCCTTGAGGTTGATGAAATCGTGCCCGGTGTCGGCGTGGCACGACTCGCAGGCCTCCATCACCTCCTCGTAGGTCTCCCCGAACGCCTCGCGTTCACCCTCCCGAGTGGCGACGTGCAGCTCGTCGAGCCGATCGACGACGTCGCTTCGCAGCCGCCCGGCGACGTCGACGCCGTTTTCGGTCGGCGAGGCCGCCTCCAGCTCAGCGAGCATCTCCTCGATCTCGTGGATCTGGTAGTCGACCATCTCGGCGTTGCCGACCTCGCCGGCAAACCAGATCGCGGAGTAGCGACGCCCCAGCTCGACCATCTCGTCGGCCAGGTGGACTCCGCCGTGATCGCCCTCGTGCTCGCTGTGTTCGTGGCCGTGCTCGTCGCCGGCCGTCTCCTGTTCGGCTTCTCCCTCGCCCTCGCCCGAATCGTCGCCGCCGGCCCCCGGCCGCCGCTCGTCACTCGGGGCGACCGCCTCCGAGTCGGATTCGGCCTCGGGATCGTCACATCCACCCGAAAAAACCGCCAGCACACACAGACCCGCGACCGACGCCACGGCCCCGGAAACGACCCGCGAGAGACCTGCATATCGCAACATCATCATCTTCGACTCCCTGACAGCCGATCGGTGCCGGCTGCATTGCAGACATTTCAGCAGCAAAATTGAAACCGATTTTCACTCGATCCGGATTCTGAAACACGGGCGCCGACGGCGTCAATGCCCGGCGCGGATTGCGGTGGCTTCCGACCCTCGCTGCAACTTGCCGGTTCATCCCGTCAGAAGGCGCCGAACTTCAGTTGCGCCATGCCGAACGGCCCGCTGACCTCGTCGGCCCGCAGACCCGGCATCTGGAGCGACGAGACGTATCGGTAGCCGCCACCGACGTGCAGGCGGATCCCGTAGGTGACGTTGAAGTCGAGCCCGGTCGCGGCGTCGACGACGAAAAAACTCGACGAGCGCCCGTCGAGCGCCATCTCGCTGGAGTCGTACTCGGCCTTGCCGCCGCCGATCAGCACGTCGATGCTCGGGTGGACGACCGAGTCGGCGCCGATGTTCAGCCCGATCAGGCCGCCGCCGTAGCGCATGCGAAGCCGCGGCGTCCCCTCCATGGCGACGTGCGGACGCCCGAGCATCCAGTTGGCGCCGCCGCCGACGCGCAGAACATCCGAGACGATCAGCCCCCCGCGGCCCCCGACGAAGGCGGTCGTGCGGTCCTGAAAATCGGCGATCTGGCTGGTGGGAGCGAGATACACGCCGTACTCCGGCGTGCCACTGAAGATCACGTCGTTCTCGAGCTCCTCGCCCGGATACGCCTCCGAGTCGTCCGAGGCGAAGGGCTCCGAGGAGGCCCCCGTATCGGGGGATGCGAGATCGGGGGATTCGGCGTGAACGAGTCCGGGGAGCGACAGCGACAACAGCGCGACGACCAAGGTAGTCCGCATGGGGACGTCTCCTGGCTGGGGGAACACCCGGTCGTCCGCCGGACGAACTCGCAGCCCGCCCGACCCGACGACAAACCTCGAGCGGCGACGAGCTACGAGACGACACGCAGGGCTTCGGGGGACGTCCGGGTCGGACACTGCCCGCCGACGTCGACAGGTCTCGACGACGCGAGCCGGCGCCCGAATGAGCCGACCAACTGTAGACGACTACCTCAATGGATAACCGCACTCGCCGCTGGGACGAACGTCCCGACCCGATACCGCCCGCCCGCCGAAGGGAGCTCCCCCGAACGATCGCCGTCCACCTCTCGGATCTCCGATCGCCGGCGAGCCGCCGGCGCTCCAAATAGAGGGGTACCGGGACAACCGCCGGGTCTCCGCTCTCCGTACTCCGTTCCCTGCTCCCGAGTCCGCTTCTCGCTTCCACTTTCGCTGTTTTGTGCCCGATCGGCGGTAGACAACGACGATTCGGGAACCACCAGCGACGAACCGAGAACGGAGAACGGAGTACGGAGAGCCGACGA
>CAZRLK010000017.1:42512-45191 GCA_964600555.1 uncultured Bradymonadales bacterium | reverse complement strand
AGCGATCGGCGGCGACGAAGACGAAGTCCGGCTGGACGACCGTGTCTTCGGCGAGGACGACGTCGAAGGGGGCGAGGAAACACTCCCCGAGGTCCTCTTCGCGGATGACATCGCCGAGGAGTCTTCCCAGATCGAAGCTCGTCCGTTGATGGAACGTATCCGGCGCCGGTGTCTCGCGCGGGTCTCCCTCGATCAGTTCGCGGTGCTCCTCGTCCTCGATCGCCATGTACTCGGCGACGGTCCAGTGGCGCTTCTGGGTCGGGTCGACGGGCTGGGTCGCCACGATCTGCCTCCTCGAAGCCGGATACTCGGTGAGTCCTCGCTCAAGGTAACAACCGTAAGGGGGTGGGACAATCCTGGAAACGTATGGCGAACTGCGATCGGAGGTCGGAGATCGGAGGTCCGAGAGGCGTCGGAGGTCGGAGATCTGAGAGCGAACTGCCTTGCCGGTCGTCGGAGGTGCAGCTGAGCGTGAAGCAGCAGCTGAGCGGCTTGGCAGCTGGGCATAAAACAGCAGCTAAGCGGCTGAGCAGCTTGGCAGCTGAGCGTGAAGCAGCAGCTGAGCGGCTGGGCAGCTACGAGCGCCGCTGCGAATGCCGTGCCAGGCGCGCTCGTCGCCCCGTGCGAATGTGTTGAAACCGGCCACTCAGTAGCCGACCCCGACCCGGCCGCCCTCCCCGGCGATCAACACGTCGTCGTCCCCGTTGCCGTCCCAGTCCTCGACGAAGACTCCGGAGACGGAGCCGGGATACCTCGATGACGGCAGCTCGACATCGCTCCGGTCGGTGAGTCCGAAACTGCCGTCGGTCCAGTGGATGACGATACGGCCATTGTCCCTCGTGCCGGCGACGATATCGAGGTGTCCGTCGCCATCCATGTCGGCAAATTGGGGCTCGTTGGTCCAACGATAATCCGGGGGCTGCGTCAGATGGGAATTCCGGCTGCGCATATTCAAATCACCCTGGCCATCGCCTTCGAACAACAGTAGCTCGCCGGTATTGACGTCGAGAATCGCCGCATCGTCGTTCCCGTCGGCGTCGAGATCGGCAATTCCCAGCCCGTGCGGCGCGTTCTGGGACGGCGACATCAGGTTGCTATCAATTTGCGATCCCAGACGCACGCTGTCGCGGACGCCCCAGACCTCCACTCTCCCCCCGCCATCACACCAGTATTCCCCGGTGACGATCAGCTCCGGATGGCCACCGGCTTCCATCTGGGCGACCTCGACCTGGTACAGATCCCGACAGTTTTCGTTGACGTAATGGTGGTCGTGAAAACGTCCGGAGCCGTCGTTTTCGCCGAGGATGATGTTTTCAGTGGCGACGACGGCGACATCGAGATCGCCGTCGCCGTCGAGCTCGGCGAGCTCCGCGTCGCCGACGTCGTGACTGTCTCGCAGATCCCAGGCGTGTCGATCCCCCTGCGAGAAGTTCCCGCTCCCGTCGTTTTTCCACACGTAGTAGCTGACATCGTCGTCGTCCTGGGAACTGCCCTGGTCACAGGCGACGAACACGTCGAGATCTCCGTCGCCGTCGACGTCGCCGAGTTCCGGCGAGACGCAGCGCGCCGCCTGCGCATCCCAGGTGAATTGGTCGTGGACCACAAAGCCCTGGTCGGTCCCGAGTGCGACCTCGATGTCGGCCGACGAGTTGTCGGCGTAGTCGAGCCGGACGACGTCCGTGCGCCCGTCGCCGTCGACGTCGCCGAAGGCCATCCCGTCGTCCATCTGCATGTCGGTCCCGTCGGTGACCTCGAATGCGTAGTCGCCGACCTCCAGATCGACCTGCCGGGTGGCGGTGTCGTGCCCGTCGGTGACCGAGAGGTGTTTACGTATACGTCGGTGAGGATCGAAGACGTCTACGTCGACGAGGATCGAAAATCGGGAATCGGAGGTCTGAGAGCGGAGATCCGAGGGGGGGGCGTTACGGGTCGGTGGAGATGAGGGTGTCGAGGTGGTCGGTCGCGCGGGCGGTGGGTCGGGCGCTCGGTTCGCCGTCGTCAGTGAGTCGGGTGGTGGTGCGGGTACCGGCCCGGTGGGCGTCCGCGAGGTCGTCGGGTTGTAGCGGCGGGGTCGGGTGGTCGGCGGTGTCGTCGGCAGCGAGTTGGAGGTCGAGGGCGGGGGCGGCGGGAGGGAGGAGATGGCGGCGCAGGAATCCGAAAAACGGGTCGCGGGCGAGCCACTCCTGGTCGAGCAGCGGGTCGGGGAGTTCGTCGGCGACCTGTCGGGCCACCGCGTCGTCGGCCAGCAGCCCGGCGGCGACCCAAGCGAGCAGGTAGCGCTGCACGTACAGGGGCGCGGCGCGCAGTTCATACAACAGGTGCACGAGCGTCTCGGTCTGCAGCTCGAGCAGGTGGCCGCGCGGGTCGGCGATCTGGATGGCGACCCGGCAGATCCAGGCGGGGATCAGCGGGTCGGGTGTCTCGTGCTCGGCCGGCTCCAGGCCGAGGGCGTCGCTCGCGTAGTCAGCGAGACTCCAGGCAGCGAGTCGGCGGCCGCCACACAGCAGGCGCCGCTGGCGTTCGGCGACGATCTCGCAGGCGCGGGAGGGGTCGTCGATCCGGTCGGCCTCGAGCAGCTCGCGGAGCCGCTCGTCGAGCACCTCGTCGGTGAGGGCGCGGGCCGGCCGACGTCGGAGGCTCGGTGGTGTCTCGCTCGGCTGCGCGCCGGGGTCGCCGTCG
>CAZRLK010000017.1:0-42412 GCA_964600555.1 uncultured Bradymonadales bacterium | reverse complement strand
TGCAGGACGATGTCGTGAGCGAGCCAGACGAACCACCCCTCGAGCAGCTCGCTCGACGGGCTCGGATGGCCGAACCGGCGGTCGAACCCGAGATAATTCTCGAAGGCGTACGAGAAGACCGGCGGGAGGTACTGGTGGACACAAAACAGGCGAGCGAACAGCGCGTCGCGCCACGAGAAATCGGCGCGGCGAGCCTCCAGAGCCCGGTAGACGCCGACGTACTGGGCGTCGGGGCCGTCGGGGGCCTCCTCGCGCAGCATCTCGTAGTGCTCGCCCAACCAGCCGACGAGCGTTTCGACGGTGAAGTCCCAGGAAGCGAGGCAAAACTGAATCATCTCCGTGCTCGACAACTTGTCGCTGCCGGCCGACCCGTCTGCGAGGTACCTGTCGGTGCTTCGAGCGTACTCGAGTACATCTTCGACGACCCCGACGATGATATTCGAGCTTAAAAGCGCCTCGTACAGGCCGGGTCCGTGCGGCTGGACGAGCAACACGTCGTCCAACTGCTCGGGTTCGTCGCTGAAGCGATTCAGATTGATCGCCGCGCCCCCTCTGGGCTCGGCAGGATCCCCGATATCGTCCATGGCCCAACTCCCGTCGTGATGTGTGACACCGATGGGGAGAATACCCGAGGCAGATTGAAGATGAAAGGGGGCGGAAAGCAGAGGAACAGAAATCGGAGGTCGGAAATCGGAGGCCGGAGATCGGAGATCCGAGAAGTAAGTAGCTCGCGCCGCGTCCCCGGGCTCGATGCCTTTCAAGATCGCGTCGCGTCGGTGTCGACTCACGACGCCGGACCGAGCAGCCAGCGGACCTTCTCGTCGACGGCCTGCAGGGTCGCGGGAGTGAGTTCGCCGATGCGGTCGTCGAGGCGGTCTTCGGTGATGGTGCGGATTTGCTCGCACATCACGAAGCTCGGTTCCGGGAGATTCCCTTCGGGTGGGTCGACGGCGACGTGGTTGGGGACGCCGTAATCGGAGGTCGTCAGCGGCAAGATCCAGAGGAGGCCAATCGGGATGCGATGGAGCTGATCGTTGGAGATGACCAGCACCGGGCGGTGGCCTCGCTGTTCGCTCCCCCTGGTCGGGTTCAGATTCGCCCACCAGAGCTCTCCGCGGCTAACCTTCGGCATCGTCGCCTCCGCCGGAGGTCCCGTCGTCGGCGGCGAGCCCGTCCTGGAGGGTCCCCTCGAGCTCCTCGATCTCGGATTGGTAGGCGTCCCAGTCGCCCTCTTCGCGCAGGCGTTCGTAGCCGCGCTTCATCTCCTCGAAGAACATGTCTCGCTTCAACGCCTCGACGGCGTCGTGGACGACCTGGCCCTGGCTCTGCGAACGCAACTCGGCGAGGCGTTTGAGTTCTTCGTGCGTCTCGCGGTCGACCCGGATGTTGGTCGATGCTGTCATGACTCCCTCCTCGAGGAGGAGAAACGGTGTCGGGGCGCGTGCCCGCTCTCGTGACATCCTACTGCAAACATCAGCGTATGCAATAATGCACACTGAGTGTGTGCATTCCAAGGGGCCGGGACGACGAGATGGAAGATCGGAGGTCGGAGATCTGAGATCTGAGATCTGAGAGTTCGAGGGGGAGGGAGGACTTGCGGGGTCGAGTGGGCTCTGGTATACAAAAGAGTGTCGTACACAATGCAATCGACGAGGTTCAGGCGGCCGTCTCGTCGGTGGGTGGTGCACGAGTGGTACGTGCGAGGCTGCGGGGAGTGGTTGCCCGCGGGTCCGAGTGGTGCGCGTTTGGTACGGGGCGCCCGGATACGTGGAGCCGCACTCTGTGACCCGTAGTCTGGGAGGATGAAACGATGAAGGTACGCAAGATAGAGCGACCGGGCGATGCGCTGTCGGCCTACAAGATGGATGACGGCTCGATGCGGTACGCAGCGAGCGAGATGATCGGGCCCCTCGAGCAGAGGGGCAAGTCGGCGCTGGTCGACCGTGCGAAGAGCGTCGTCGAAAAGGCCGAGACGACGATTCAGCTTCGCTACGACTGGCAGCACGACAAACACCAGGATCCGCTGACCCGGGAGGGGACCAAAGAGCTGGATGGTCGCATCGACCGGACGATCAGCAGCCTGATGAACGGAGCCGACACCTACACGACGCTCGAGGGCGACAGCGAGCAACGACGGCTGGCCGAGGAGTTCATCGACGGGCTTTTCTCGGCCGGAGTCGCCCCGATCACCAACAAGACCTACACCGAGCAGCATGCCGACGTCGACGAGCTGATCAGCCGGCTGCGCGGGGAGTACGCCGCTCACGTCGACACGCTCAATCTCGGGATGCTCGTCGACCAGATCGAGGAGTTGAACGCCGAGTTCGGCGAACGGCTCAACCCGGGTGGCAACACCGTCGATTACGACGAGGTCGAGGCGGCCTCGGTCGAGGCCGAAGACGAGTTCCATCGGCTGTTGGTCGAGATCATGGCCGAGTTCGCCGAGGATCTGGAGACGATGAACCGGGTGCTCGAGCCGGTCTTCGAGCAGAGTGAGCGGACTCGCCGCCACCTGCGCCACCGCGGTTCGGTGCCGACGGTCGACCCGGAGACCGGCGAGCCGGTCGACGAATCCGAGTCGGGCCCGGGGGGCCAGAGCGACGGCGGGAGCCCGAACGACGAGGGCGACTCCGAGACCTCGGAGAGCGACGACGGATCCGACAATCCGGAGGACGACGGGCAGAGTGGTTGACGGCCCCGTCGCCGCTCCTGCCTGACAGTCACTGCAAGCGACACCGACCCCGGCGCGACCTCGAGTCGCGTCGGGGTTTCGTATCTCTGGCGGCGCGCGAGACTGTGTGAACCAGTCCCCCCCGGGGGTCGGAGTGTCAGAGCGACTGGTCGAGACAGTCCGAGCCGGCGTCGAAGTGTCGATTCCGACTGGTCGAGACAGTTCGAGCCGACACCGGCGTGTCGACCCCCGGCTGGTTCAGACAGTTCGTTCCGAGACCGAGGTGTCGATTCCGACTGGTCGAGACAGTTCGAGCCGACACCGCGGGTCCACCGGCGACTGGTCGAGACAGTCGGGGTCGACACTTCGACCCCGGGGCCCCCGTTGGTTCAGACAGTTGGATCTGGCACCTCGGCGCCGGTCCGAACTGGGTGAGACAGTCGGGTCCGGCATGGCGATGCCACCGTGGACTGTCTGAACCAGTCGGACCCCCGGTCTCGGGTGCGAGGCGAGACTGGTGGAGACAGTCCGGCTGGAGATCCGACTGGGAGCGCGGAACCAGACCTGGGAGGTCTGGCCACGGGAGACTCGGGCCGTCAGGCGTCGCGCCACGCCGTCGCGAGCGGGCCGCGGGGGTCGAGCGCGAGGGTGTCGGGGGTGGGTTCGTCGGTGGTGGGGAGGAGGTCGACCAGTCGCAGCAACTCGAGGTGGTGGTGGAGGTCGTCGGCGGGCAGGTCGGTGGCGTCGGTGAGCGGGTCGAGCCACAGCTCGTCGAGGACCTCGGGTTCGACGCGCCAGTAGTCCTGTTCGTCGGCGAGCCGGTACAGGGTCCGCAGCACGGTGCGGGCGTCGGCGGGGAGGGTGGCGAGCAGGTCGGTCTCGACGGCCTCGGCGTCGAGTGCGGTCTCGGCGAAGCGGGTGATGTCGGCGGGTTCGGGGAAGTACTCGTCGGCGGACGGGCGGCGCTCGCGCAGGAAGTCGGCGAAGCGGGAGACGAGCGGGAAGTACCCGGCGGTCACCTCGTGGAGTCGCTCGCTGGTCTTCTCGTCGAAGACGAGTCCCGACTCGCGGCCCCAGCGGCGGAGGTCCTCGGCGCGCAGTCGCTCCAGGCGGACCGGCTCGACGCGGCCGTTCGCGACGCGTTCGAGGTAGGTGCGAGCCAGGGGGACGCCGCCGAAGGCGACCAGCCGGACGTGGCGTTCGCTCAATGCGTCGGCCAGCTTCCCGAGGGCGACGTCAGCGAGTCCGTCGGCGTCGTCGACGGCCAGGGTGTGCAGCTCCCGGGCGGCGGCGATCTCGGCGATCGAGCGGTCGAAGCCGCCGACGCCGAGGCTGGCGGCCAGTACTTCGCGGCACTCGGCGACGTTGCGGCAGCCGGCGGCCGAGATGACGTGTGCCCCGCCCTTCCCGGCCGGCTCCCGGTCGTCGGCGCCGAACAGCCCCTCGGCGACGCTGGTGCGAAGCGTGTTCGGGAGGCCGACGACGACGGCGTGGGTCGGGTCGCGGCCGTCGACGTGCTCGAGGCGCTCGAGCTGGGCGGCGGGCAGGGTCGGGAAGCGGCGCGGTCGGCCCTCGCGCGGGTCGGTCGCCCGAGCGAGGAGCTCGTCGAGCCGCTCCTCGAAGCTGGAGTCGGCCATCACCCTCCGGGCGTAGACCGGCTGGGCGAAGACGTGACCCTCGGGGCGGCGGTCGACCAGCCCGAGCGCCCGGAGTCGGGAGACCAGCGCGCCGACGTTGCGGTCGTCGAAATAGGCGTTGAACCGGTCGCCGTACCACTGCTCGATCGTCTCCTCGAGCTCCGCCAGCTCGAAGGGCTCCTCGCCGAAGCTCTCGAGGATCAGGTGGACGACCAGCTCCAGGCGCGGGGCCTCCTCGAGGTTCAGGCGGACGACCTGGCAGACCCGGTCGCGCAGGTCGGTATCGCGGGCGACGGCCTCGACGTCGCCGGGCTCGACCTCGACGACCTGCTCGTCGATCGCGGTGCCGCGCCGGGGGCGGACGCGCTCGACGAGGCGGGCGGCGAACTCGTGCAGCAGCATCGGGTGGCGAGCGGTGTAGTCGAGCACTCGTTCGAGGGCGGCCCGCGAGGCGAACCGGAAGCCGAGGTCCGCCAGCGGTTCGCCGATCAGATCGCGGGCGGCGTGCGGGGCGAGCCGGCCGACCTCGGCGGTGCCGAACCAGTTGGCGAAGACGCCGTCGTCGGCGACCGCCCGCCGGTGCAGGGTCCGGAAGCCGGCGAAGACGACCCGCAGCCGGTCCGGGTGGTCGAACTCCAGGTCGCGCAGGGTCCAGGCGACGCTCTCGCCGGCGGGCCGTCGGGCCTCGCGGGCGGCGAAGCGGTCGGCGTCGTCGACCAGGATGGTCAGCTCGGCCCCGTCGCGGCGCAAAAACTGCCGGACGAGGGTGGCCAGCAGATCGGCCCGCTCCTCGGCCGGCACCTCGGGGTCCTCCTCGATGCGGCTCGCTTCGGCCCGGATCGGTCGGCTGCGCTCGGGGAACAGGTCGGCCAGGGCGTCGATCAGCGGGCGAAACAGCTCGCCGGCGGCGCTCGAGACCTTGATGGCCCGGCGGTTCGCCCCGCCCTGCTCGCTCCCTTCGATCTCGCGGTACAGTCGCTCGAGCAGCGACGATTTGCCGGTCATCCGCCCGCCGAACACGACGGTCCCGCCGCGGGGCCGCCGCAGTCGCTCGAGGGTCTCGTCGCGCCCCCGGAACATCTCGCCGGTGACCGGGCCGCCGAGCTGCCAGGGTTCGACGCGGGGGTACGGCATGCGGGGCAGCAGGATCTGCTGGAGGGCGTGCTCGCGGCGGGGGGCGGGGAGTTCGGCGAGCCGCAGCAGATCGAGGTCGTCGAAGTGGGCGATGCGCGCGTCGGTGTCGAAGGCGCGGCGGATGGTCTCGTCGAGGCGGCCCGGGTGGTAGACGGCGGGGAGGCCGGTGGCGGGGCGGACCTCGAGGAGGTTGGCGACGGCGGAGCGGCCGGGGCGGTGGGGGACGGCCAGCGACAGGGAGTGGCGGCGCAGGGTCGGGAGGCGCGGGTCGGCGAGGTGGAGGCGGTAGAAGCTGGCGGCGTGGCCGAGCGCCTCGAGGACCGGGTCGTCGTCGATCCCCAGAAAGTCGAAAAGCGCCCGGGTGGCGGGGTCGGGGTCGATCTGGCCCTCCTCCGGGCGGAGGGTCTCGAACAGCTCGGCGGCGGCCCGGCGGCGGCTCTCGTCGAGTTCGAGGGCCGGCAGGTCGTCGTCGCGCAGGCGGTCGGCGATGTCGCCGGCGCCACCCGGCTCGAGGGTGGCCAGTTCGCTGCGGGGCCGCACCAGGCGTTCGGTCCGCTCGTCGCGGCGGTGCAGCCGAGCGAGATCCTCGTCGGAGAGTTCGCCGTCGGCGGCCCGGCGGGCGATGGCGGCGAACTCGGCCGCGAGCGGCAGACGGTCGCGGTGGTCGAGGGCGCGGCGCATCCGCCGGAGGGCGAACTCGAAGTCCCGGCGCTGCTCGGGGGCGGACGCGTCAGCGAGTCGCTCGCGGGTCGCCTCGAGTTCCCGGCGGCGGGCGTCGATGATCTCGTCGAGCTCGTCGGAGCAGGCATCGAGGCGTTCGGCGACCCGCCCCGGTCGGTCGGCCCGCAGCCGCTCGTCGGCGCGCAGCTCGTCGACCTCCCGCCGAAGCTCGGCGACCCGGTCGTCGTCGGCGCCCTCGAGCATCAGGAGTCGGCCGTGCACGCGGCGCAGGGATTGCTCGACGCGCCGTCGCCACTCGACCTCGCGGGCCATCAGGCGTCGGCGCGGCTCGACCTCCCAGTCGTCCCGTTCGGTGCGGGCGTCGTCGCCGTCGGCATCGTCGCCTCTCTGCTGGCGGTGGACCAGCCGAGCGAGTCGTCGGGCGGCGGCCAGCTCGCCGGTCTCGAGGTACCGGTCGAACAGCGCGTCGGGCGTCGAGGCGTCGGGGCCGCCCTCGAGCGTCGCCTCGAGCAAGCGCCGGGAGTCGAGTGCGTCGGTATCGCCCCGGGCGGCGCCGTCAGCGAGTTGCGCCAGAAGCGCCGGGTAGCGGCGGGTGGCGGTCAGGGTCTCGAGGGCGTCTCGTTCGGTGAGTGACATCGGTCGTCCTTCGTGGTGAGGGCATCGAGTCGTTCGACCACCCGACCGACGGGCCGGGCACTCGGTTCGCCGTCGTCGTCGAGGCGGCTGCGGGTCTGCGCGCCGCTCTCGCGGGCGTCAGCCAGGTCGTCGGGTCGGAGTGTCGGTGTGGCGTCGTCGGCCGCGGCGTTTCTCTGTAGCTGGATGGCGATGGCGGGGGCGTTCGGGTCGAGCAGGTGGCGGCGCAGGAAGCCGAAAAACGGGTCCTGGGCGAGCCAGTCCTGCTCGAGCAGGGGTTCGGGGAGCTCGTCGGCGACGCGGCGTGCGACGGCCTCGTCGTCGCCGAGCCGTCCGGCGGCGAGCCAGGCGAACAGGTAGCGCTGCACGTACAGGGGCGCGGCGCGCAGATCGTACAGACGGTGCACGAGTCGCTCGGTGCGGGGTGCGAGCAGGTGGCCGCGGGGGTCGTCGATCTGGAGGGCGACCCGGCAGATCCAGGCGGGGATCAGCGGGTCGGGCGTCTCGTGGTCGCCGGGGTCGACGGGGAGGGCTCGGTCGACGTGATCGGCGAGGCTCCAGGCGGCCAGGCGGCGGCCCTCGCGCAGGAGGCGGCGCTGGCGTTCAGCGAGGATCTCGCAGGCGCGGGGCGGGTCGTCGAGGGCGTCGGCGTCGAGGAGGTCGTCGAGGCGATCGTCGAGTGCCCGAAGCGGCAGGGTGCGGGCCGGGCGGCGTCGGGAGGGGGAGGTGGCGTGCTCGGGGGCGTCGGCCGGCACCTGCTCGGCCGGTGGGGCCTCGACCCTGCGGCCGCCGTCGTGGGCGGCCTCGACCTCCTCGAGGGGCGGCGGATCGTCGTCGGGTGCGTCGGTCGGCTCGGCGTCGGGATCGGCGTCGGGCTCGGGGGTGGCCGGCTCGGCGTCGGGATCGCTGTCGGGCGCGTCGGTGGGGTCGGCGTCGGGAGCGCTCTCGGAAGGTGGCTGCTCGTTGTCCGTCTCGTCGCCCCGCTCGTCCACCGGCTCGACGGCGTCCGTCTCGTCGGCCGCCTCGTCGTCGGTCCGTGCGACTTCGGACGGCTCGTCCTCTCGATTGGCGTCGGCAGGCTCGTCGGCGTCGGCCGGGTCGCCGGTAGCCTCGTCGGCGTCGGCCGGTTCGGCGGTAGCCTCGTCGGCCGGTACGTCGGGCTCGTCGCCCTCCCCGCCCGGCTCGTCGATCACCACAAACTCGCTGCCGGCGACCGGCTCGGTGGGCTCGCGGCGGTGCGGCGGGAGGACCCACTCGCGGAGCGACTCGCGGACGGCCTCGGCGAGCCCGTCGGCCCGCTCGACGAGAAACTCGAGATCGGGGGCCTCGCCGGAGACGAGCACCTCGCGATACTCGGCGTCGATGTCGTCGGGCGGTAGCCCGTCGATCGGGGCGATCGTGTCCGCCAGAAGCCCGAACGTCTCGTGCAGCAGGGCGGCCTGCTCCCACAGCTCCTCGAGGTCGTCGGCCAGCTCGCGGACGTCCCGGACCCGCTCGCAGACCTCCTCGATTCCCCCGTCGCCGACGAGCGGCGGCAGGCGCTCCTCGAGCCACTCGGCGGCGGTCTTGCGGCAATGCCGGATGCGGTCGAGATACCGCAAAACGATGTCGTGAGCGAGCCAGACGAACCAGCCGTCCAGCAGCTCGTCGTCGGGGGTCGGGGTGCCGACGTTGCGGTTGACAGCGAGGTTTTGCTCGAAGCCGTGCTGTAGTGCCGGGGGGAGGCGCTGCCGGGCGCGGTACAGCCGGGCGAACAGCACCTCGTGCCAGTCGAACTCCCCGCGGCGGTTCTCGAGGGCCCGGTAGAGTCGGACCTCCTGGCAGTCGGGCCCGTCGGGGGCCTCCTCGAGCAACTGCTCGTGCTGGGCGCCCATCCACCACATCACCGCCGTGGCGGCGACGTCCCAGGAGGCGAACAGCAGGTCGAGGGCCCGGTGGTCGGGGAGCCGCTTGATCTGGGGCGGCACCTCGAGTGCGACCCTGTCGAGATCCCGGGCGGCGCCCATGAACTCGCTGACCAGGTCTTCGGCCACGCCCGACTCTTTGAGAAGCCCGAACAACTCGGGGTCGTGCGCCTGGACGAATATGAACGAATCCCACCCGGTGGATTCGTCGTCGGGCCTGCGATCGATCTTCGCCCCCACCGCTCGTTCGCCACCTCTCATGGCTGGTACTCCCGTCGTGATGTGTACGTCTGACGGGGAGCGTAGCCCAGGTGGGCCGGGAGGTCAACGGGGTAGGGATCGTCGACGTAAACGGGTCTCGTCGTCAGCCAGACGAGATGGGAACGGCTCTACGAGGAGTCTTTGCCGCGGCCGACGAGATCGTGGAGGCGCTCGGAGATGCCGTCGAGTTCGGCGACGGCCTGGTCGATGTCCTCGGCGCCGGCCTTGGTGTCCTCGGCGACGGCGGCCGCGTCGTGGGCGACCTCGACGACCGACGCGCTGGCCTCGGCGACCTCCTCGACGTTTTCGCTGACCTCCGAGGAGGTGGCCGCCTGCTCCTCGAGGCTCGAGGCGATCTGGATCTGGTAGTCGCGGATCTGCTCGACGATCTCGATCATCTCCTGGATCGACTCGGCCGACTCCTCGATGTCGTTTTCCATCGCCGAGACCCGGTCGGTGATGTCCTCGCTGGCCTGGCCGGCCTCGTCGGCGAGTTTTTTGACCTCGTCGGCGACGACCTTGAAGCCGCGGCCGGCGTCGCCGGCGCGGGCGGCCTCGATCGAGGCGTTGAGCGCCAGCAGGTTGGTCTGGTCGGCGATCGAGGAGATGATGTCGACGACGTCGCCGATCTCGCGGGCACTCTCCTGGAGACGGTCGATGGCGTCGTCGACGCGGCCGCCGAGCTCCTTGCCCTCGCCGGCGATGCGCTTGGCGTCGGCGGTGCGCTGGGCGACGTCCCGGATGCTGCGGGCCATCTCCCGGGAGGCCGACGAGATGTTTTTGATCGTCTGCTCGATCTCCTGGCCGGCGGCAGCGGTCTTGGCGGTCGCCTCCTCGGTCGTCTCGGCGTTCGAGCGCATCCGGTCGCTGACGACCTTGAACTCGCCGATCGCCTCGGAGAGCGAATCGACCTGGTCGGCCAGCTCGCTGACCGTGTACTCGACGTCTTCCTGCAGCGAATCGCGCTCCTGTTCGAGTCGGTTCGACAGCTCGGTCAACCGGTCGTTGGCCTCCTTGAGCTCCTCTTTGGTCGACAGAAGCTCCTGTTCGCGCTCGCGGCGGCGCACCAGCTCTTTGTGGTAGGTGACGGCGGCGTCGACCCGGGCCTCCAGCTCCATCCGGTCGACCGGCTTGGAGATGTAGTCGAACGCCCCCGCCGAGAAGGCCTCCTTGAGGCTGTCGGACTCGTCGGCCGCCGTGATCATGATGATCGGGACGTCGGCAAAGCCGTCGCGGTCGTCCATCCGGCGGCAGACCTCGATGCCGCCGAGCTGGGGCATCTTGAGGTCCATCAAGATCACGTCGAGGTGATCGGCGCTGTACGGCTCCTCCCCCCCGTCGAGATGGTCGAGAAATCGCTCGCCAGATTCCACCGAGAGCACTTCCCGGGCGCCGGCCTTCTGCAGGTAGACCTCCAGGAGATTCCGGCTCTTTTTGCTGTCGTCGACGACACAGATATTCATCGGATAGTTCCTCGTCGGCCGTCTGCGGCCTCACTGCACGTATTCGACTTCGACGTTGGCGACGTAGGTCCCCAGCTTGTCGATCCGCTCGTCGACCGCCCCCCGGTCGCCCTGCTCGGCGGCTCGCTCGAGGGACTTGCCGATCTCGGTGATCCGGTCGAAGCCGTACCCGGCGCCGGTCCCCTTGATGTCGTGGGCGATCTCCTGGATGCGTCCGTAGTCGCCCTCCTCGAGCGCGGCGCGCATCTCGTCGATGTCGGCCTCTATCTCGTCGAGAAACTCGGGGACGAGATCCTCGAGGATCGCTTCGACTTCGACGACCGGCGCCCCGCCGTCCATCCGGGCATCCTCCCCGGGACTCTGGGGCGACGACGCCTCTCGCTGGTCACTCGATTCATCCATGGCTACAAAGAGGGGCTGGGAGAAAAATGACGAATCTCCTCGCGAACGATGGGTCACCCGGCGCCAAGACACCATGTGCAGATTTTGGTTGGCCTCCACACATAGATTCCACACTCGAGAATTGCAACTGCGCGGCGCCCATCCCGGCGACACCCGGCGCCTTCGTCGGGCGGCCGAGTATCCCGAGAATACGGGATCCGCGCAGGGATACACTTCTATTTTCCGGCGTTTTGTGCAAGCGTATAAAACTACCGACAGTCCCGATTTTCCGCACACGCATGTTTCGTCCCTCCTGCACAGCGGCGATCCGATGACTGCCACGAACGACATTCCCGAAGAAGAGATCGAGAAGATCGTGCAGACGAGCTGGGAGATCTTGCTCGGCAACGATCTGGCGCGCGTCGAGGTGCCGTTCGGTCCGGCCGAGGAGCAGGATCCGCAGTTTGCGGGCGTCTCGGCGATGACCTGCGAGAGCTACAGTCTTTTGCTGGTGGCGACGGCGGGTCGGTCGCTGGCGCGCAGCATCGCCTCGGGGTTTTTCCACGAGCCGGTCGACGAGGTGACGCCGGGCGAGATCCGCGAGGCGATGGCCGAGCTGGTGAACGTGTTCACCGGCAACGCCGGGGCGCTGGTCCCGGAGAGTCTGTCGGTGACGACGCCGATGACGATCGCCGGGGCGGATCTTCGGCCCCTGTACGGCGATCGGCCCTGCATCCACCAGGGGGTCTATACGACGGGCAGCGATCTGCTCGAGGTGCGCGTACATCGGGCCGGCCCGCTGGACGAGCAGTGAGTGCGGCGGACGCGCTGGAGTCGTCGATCCTCCCCTGTTGTCGCTGATTGCGCATGACCGAAGAACGGATCCGCGAATTCGTCACCGAGTGCCGGGAGCGGCTGGTCGAGGCGGACCAACTGTTGGTCGACCTCGAGCAGGCCTCCGGCGGCGACTCGATCGTCGATTCGCTGTACCGGCATTTCCATACCATCAAGGGCAACTGCGGGTTTTTCGGCTTCGAGCGCCTCCAGGCGATCACCCACGAGGCGGAGAGTCTGATCGACGGGCTGCGCGACGGGACGGTGCCGGCGGGAGGGCCGGTGATCGACGCGCTGCTCGAGGTCGTCGACGCCTCGCGCACGGTGCTCGCCTCGATCGAGGAGACCGGCGAGGAGCCGGAGTCGGACTGGGGGGATCTGATCGAGCGCCTGGAGCGCCTCCGCACGGAGGCCGACTCGCCGAGCGCGTACGAGACGACCGACTCGTGGCCCGCGCCCGACGAGCGGACGGCCGGCGACGGTGGCGGCGGCGGGTCGGAGGGCCCGGGGGCGTCGTCCGAGGAGCAGGACGACGACGAAAAGCCCGGGGAGCCCTCCGCCGGGGCCGACGAGGTCGCCTCGATCGGGGCGACGAGCACCAGCCGGTCGGTCCGGGTCGACGTCGAGCTGCTCGATCGGCTGATGAACCAGACCAGCGAGCTGATCCTCTCGCGCAACCGCCTGCAGCGCCACGCCTCGCTCGAGGCGCTCGACGCCGGCTTCCAGGAGGCGCTCCACGATCTCGATCTGTTGACCAGCGAGCTGCAGCACTCGGTGATGCAGGCGCGCATGCAGCCGATCCGCCGGATCTGGAACCGGCTGCCGCGGATGGTCCGCGACCTGGCCCGCCGCCACGACAAGGAGATCGAGCTGAAGATGCAGGGAGGGGCGACCGAACTCGACAAGAATCTCGTCGAGTTGATCGCCGACCCGCTGACCCATCTCGTCCGCAACGCCGTCGACCACGGCATCGAGTCTCCGGAGGCGCGCCGGGAGGCGGGCAAACCGGAGTCGGGCGTGGTGCGGCTGAGCGCCTCGCACGAGCGCGGCCAGGTGGTCGTCCAGATCGAAGACGACGGGCGCGGGATCGACCGCGAGGCCGTCGCCGAGCGCGCCGTCGCCCGGGGGCTGTGCACCGCCGAGGAGCTCGAGGAGGCCTCCGAGCAGCAACTGTACGAGCTGTTGTTCGAGCCGGGCTTTTCGACGCGCGCCGAGGCGACCGGCACCTCCGGCCGGGGGGTCGGCCTGGACGTCGTCAAACGCCACATCGAGCGGGCCGGCGGCGCGATCCGCGTCGATAGCACCGAGGGGGCGGGGACGACCTTCGAGCTGTATCTGCCGCTGACGCTGGCGGTCGTCTCGGCGCTGACGATCCAGGCGCGCGACCAGGAGTTCATCATCCCCCAGGAGTACGTCCGGCATCTGACGCGGACCGGCTGGAGCGGCGACCGCGAGGCGCAACTGGAGGTGCTGTACCAGACGCCCGTCTACCGCGACCGCGGCCGGCTCTTGCCGGTCGTCTACCTGGATCGGGTGCTGGGGTTCGACGAGCGGCCGCCGATCGAGCGCGTCGACGAGGAGGCCAACGTCAGCCTGGTGTTGCTGCGGGCCGAGCGGACGGACTTCGCGCTGGTCGTCGACCGGGTGCTCGACACCCAGGAGCACGTCGTCAAGTCGCTGCCCGGGCTGCTCCAGGAGATCGGCATCTATCAGGGGGCGACGATCCGGGGCGACGGGCGATCGGTGATGATCCTCGATCCGACGGGGCTTCTCGAGGCGGCGGAGCTGGCGGCGGATGCCGGGCAGCTCGACCTGGAGGAGGACTCGCCGACGCTCCAGCACGAGGAGGCGCCCGAGGAGTCGGGGCCGACCGAAGAGATTCTGTGGTGTCGCAGCCGGGACGACGGCCGGATGGCGGTGCCGCTGAGTTCGGTCGAGCGCCTCGAGCAGTTCGAACGCGGCGAGATCGAACACCACGGCGAGGTCGGCTTCGTGCACTACGAGGATCAGTTGCTGCCGCTGGTGGAGGTCGAGGACGTCCTCCCGGAGCGCCGCTCGGAGCCGCGCAACGAAGAGGTGTACCGGCGGGCGGTCGGCCAGGAGGATCTGCCGGTCGTGCTGCACCGGTGGGGCGGAGAGCTGGTGGGCCTGATCGTCACCGAATTTCTCGACATTCTGGCGACCGACGTCGACGATCAGTACGACGTCAGCCGCCGGGGCGTCGCCTGCTGTACCGAGGTGCGCGGCCACATCACCGAAGTGCTGGATGTCGCGACGATCCTGGACGACTCACCGCTGACGATCGGGGGTGGATGATGGACGAGGCAACCTCGCAGGTGTGCACCTTTCGGATCGGGGAGCTGACGCTCGGCGTGCCGGTCGACTCCGTGCTGGAGGTGATGCGCGAGCGCCCCGTCACGCCGGTCCCCCGCTCGGCCGAGGCGATCGCCGGCATCACCAACCTGCGCGGCCGGATCGCGATGGTCGTCGATGCGCGCACCCGCTTCGGGCTCGACCCGGGCGAGTCGCGGGAGTCGGCGGCGAACATCGTGCTGACCCACCAGGACGACCTGTACGTCTTCGCCGTCGACGCCATCGGCGACCTGATCGCGATTCCCGACGATGCGCTGCACCGGATCCCGGAGACGCTCGATCGGCCCCGCCCGGAGCTGCTCGAGTCGCTGTACGAGATGGACGACGAGTGGATGCTGATCGTCGACGTCGAACGGCTGCTCGCCTTCGAGCAGTGAGGGCCGCCGCCGGTCAGTCGACCCGCCGGTAGTAGCGGGTCTGCTCGGAGCGGTGCAGCTCGAAGCCGTCGTGGAGGTTCGCCCACGTCTCCGCCCCTCCCAAAAGCAGATACCCGCCGGGGGCCATCGCCCCGTGGACGGCATCCAGGATGCGCTGTTTTCGGGCCTCGTCGTAGTAGGTCAGCACGTAGCGCAAGACGACGACGTTCATCCGCCGCAGGCGGGGGAGATCGTCGAGGAGGTTGATCCGGCGGAACTCGACGCCCCGGCGGATGGCATCGACGATCTGCCAGCGGCGCTGGTGCTGGACGAAGTACTTCGAGAGGTACGGGGCCGGCAGGCCGCGGTTGACCTCCAGTTGCGTGTACACGCCCTCTTTCGCCCGGGCGATGGCATCGTCGCAGGCGTCGCTGCCGACGAGATGCACCCCGTCGGCCCAGCGCGACGGGAAGTCCTCGGCGATCAGCATCGCCAGGCTGTAGGTCTCCTGGCCGCTCGCACACGCCGCCGACCAGATGTTGACCGGCAGGCCGTACGAGGAGTCGAACAGGTCGACCAGGATCTCCTCGCGCAGGCCGACAAAGGGGTGCTGGTCGCGGAAAAAGTAGGTTTCGTCGGAGACGAGCGACCCGAGCAGCTTGGGCGTCAAGGCCGGGTCGGGCCCGCCCCGCAGCCGCTCGACGAGGTCGGCCCGGGAGTCGACCAGGTCGCTGTCCAGAAGCGCCTCGAGCGCCGTGCGCAACCGTTCCTGCTCGAGCGCCCCGAGCGACAGGCCGAGATGTTCGCGCGCCACCCGCCGAATCATGCCGTACGCTGTCGAATCCATACGTCAGCCAGCGAATCGTCCGGCTGCGGGGCCGGGGTCAAATCTCTCGGGTTTCGATCACTTTGCGGATGGTCTCGCCCAGTCGGTCGAGCCGTCGGACGCCGTCGACGAGGTCGGCCTCGACCGGCCCCCCGGGCATCCCCCAGGCGACGCTCGTCTCGCGGTCCTGCGCCAGGATCCGTCCGCCGGCCCGGTGGACCGCCCTGCATCCGTCGAAGCCGTCGACGCCCATGCCGGTCATCACGACCGCGAGCGTGTGGGCACCGTACACCTCGGCCATGCTCTCGAACAAGACGTCGGCCGACGGGCGGCAGGCGTTGACCTGCGGGTCGTCTCGCAGCTCGAGCTGGATGGCCTGGCGGTTGGCCCGGAGGCCGACGTGGCGGTCGCCCGGAGCGATCCAGACCTGGCCGGAGTCGACGCGGGCCCCGGCGACGGCCTCGCGGACGTTCAGCCCGACCGTCTGGTCGAGGCGCTCGGCGAGCTTCGGGGTGAACGCCGGAGGCATGTGCTGGACGACGAGGACCGGGACCGGGAGGTCGGTCGGGAGGGCCCCCAGCACCTCGACCAGCGCCGCCGGCCCCCCGGTCGAGGCGGCGATGCCGACGGCCTCGACGCGCCGCTCGGGGCGCACCTCGCGGCGGGCCTCGCTGCGCCCGCCCTCCGCCTCGTGCGCCTCGTCGCCCGTCTCGGTCGGCTCGCGGCCGTCCGACCCGCGATCGGCGGCCGGCTCCTGGAACTGAGTGCCGCACAGCGCGCGGATCTTCGGGGCGAGCCGGTTGCGCAGGATCGCCGCCGGCGTCCCCGCCTCCTTTTCGGCCTCGGCCGGTTTCGTCACGTAGGTGTCGGCCCCGTGCACCAGCGCCGCAATCGTCTCCGGCGCCCCCTGCTCGGCGGCCGAACTGAACACGATCGTTCGCAGGTCGATCTGGCGATTCTCGAGCTGCTCGAGCATCTCGATGCCGTCCATCACCGGCATGTTGACATCGAGGATCAGGACGTCGACCTCGACCTCCTCGAGGTGTTCGAGCGCCTCCTGCCCGTCGCCGGCGCGGGCGACGATCTCGAAATCCTCCTCCGGGGCCAACGCATCGGCGACCAGGCGGCGTACCACGATCGAATCGTCGACGACCATCAATCGAATCGGTGTCACGTCTCTTCTCCGAACCCCGGAAGTCACCTCGCGGATTCCCAACTCGAGACACCCCTCTCCCCCTCCCCCGGGCCCGGCGTCAGTTGTCCGAGCCGTGCAAGTCGAGCACGTTGAGTTTCGCGACCAACATCTCGCGGTTGAACGGTTTCATCAAAAACTCGTCGGCTCCGGCCTCGAGCGCGTCGGCGACGCGTCCGACGGTACTCTCGGAGGTCACCATCGCGATCGAGAGGCCGTCCCAGGTCGAGTCGGCCCGGACGCGTTCGACGAACTCCAGGCCGTCCATCTTGGGCATGTGCAGGTCGACGAGCGCGATGTCGAACGGCCCCTCGGACTCGAGCTTCGCCAGGGCCTCCTCGCCGTTTTCGGCCTCGATGTACTCGATGCCCAGCGCGTCGAGCATCTCGCCGAGCATCGCCCGCAGCGCGGCCGAGTCGTCGACCATCAAAATGCGTTTGTCCAGTTGCATTCGATCCTCCCGTCTCGAATCGTCGGAAAAACTTGAAAAAAAGGGCGAAGGCCGCTGACCGCCACCTTCGCCCGGGGAAGTCGAATTCGGAGAATGGATAGCCCGGCGAAAGATGGCCCCTCGGGGCCACCTCTCGCCGGGTCGTCGTACGTGATCGGTGTGGAGAAACTCCCGTTCATCTAGTCGCTCACGGGGCCGTCCCATCGGCGAGTCGACCGCTCGGAACCGAACTCGGCTGGGTCGCCATCAGGTCGTTTTCGGCGGTCGGACTCGTCATCGACTTCAGAAACGCCACGAGTTGACCGACTTCCTTGTCCGACACCCGCAGCGGATGCCACGGCTTGTCCTGGATTCGGGCGCGGATTTTCATGCGCGGATCCAGGGTCGACAGGACCTCGTCGATCGTCTCCGGACTGTCGTGCAATTGCGCCTCGTAGTCAAACCGCAACTGCGATCCGTCGTAGTTGCGCAGCGAGTCGGCGGCGTCGAGGTGGTGTTCGACCGCCTCGCGGAGGCTGTGGTAGGCGCCTCCGTGCATGTACGGCGGCGTCAACTCGACGTTGCGCAATGGCTCGGTCCGGAAGGCGTATTTGTGTTTCGGTTGCCCGGTCACGAGATACCGGCCCGGATCGAGGGGCTTGTGGGGAGGTTTGCCCGGCCCGATCTGGGGGGTGGCGATGTTGTGGAACTCCTGGTCGGTGGTCAGCGTCCCCGAGTGGCAATCCGCGCAGCCGGCCTTGCCGTAAAACAGGTCGGCGCCTTTTTTCTCCTTGTCCGACAGAGCACTGTCGTCGCCTTTGAGATACTGATCGAAGGGACTGTCCAGGAACGTGAACGCGTCCTTCTGGAAGGCCGCGATCGCACGGGCGAAGTGCCCGAAGTGAATCTCGGAGAGATCCTTGTCGGGGAAGGCGTCTTGGGCGAGCTGGGGGTAGCCCGAGATCGAGAGGATTCGATCGCGGAGGCGTTTCCAGATCTCGGCCGAGTCGTCGTTGGTGATGTTGCTGACCGGGTTGTGGAACTTGTCCGCCGCGCCCTTCATCTCGAGCGGATCCTGAGGGGCGCCCAGCGCCTGGATGCCGACGACCCCGTCGTGTTTTTCATCCGGGTCGTTGACGAGATCGAGTCCGGGCGGGGTGTCGCCGAAGGGATGTTCGAGATTCCCGTTGGGCATCTCCTGGACGCGTCCCTCGCGGAACTGCGTCTTCCAGCCCTTCAGGCCCAGGTTGAACAGGTCGGTGGAGTTGCGCGGCTCGAACGAAAAGCCGGGGCCGCGGAAGCGGTCGCCGACGGGTCCGACGAAGCCGACCCCGACCGACATCTCGATGTCGTCGGAGGTGGCCGTTTTCGGGTGGTGACACCCGGCGCAGGCATTGGCGTCGTCGGCGTTCTCGCCGATCGGACCGCTGAGTGCCTTGTCGAAAAACAACTTCTGGCCGAATTCGACGAGGTCGTCGTCGAACGGGCCGGTCGTCTCGGGTTCGGTGGCGTCGTGGGCGCGCATCTTCGCACGCAGCACCCAGTCGTTCGGCGGGCCCTGGTGGCCTCCGCCCCACAGATCCTTTTGGGTGGTCTGCATCTCGCCGTCGTCGGCGGTCGCCGACGCGCTCGAGGCTTCAGTCGATGAGTCGCTCAGAAAGGGAGTCTCCCCTCCCGAACAGGCTGTCCAGAATAGAGTCAACGAACAGACGAATAAGACGCTCTTCCATCGTGTGCAGTGCATTAGTGGCGTACCCCGCTCGTGATTACGGACCTTCCTCGCCAGCTAACTGCACGGTTAGCTGCTTATGTCAATTAGCGATCGCGTCGTCCATCGTTATCAATCGACCGTCCCTCCTCATGGTCGTCGAGTCCAGTTGTCGCCGAATGGCTCTATCTTTGTTTATAGGAAAAATTGGACCGAATGAAAAATCTTTTTTTCAACTCCGGAATTCGATGGTCACGTTGGCGACGAACTGCTCGAGGTCGTCGAGCGTCTGGCCGATGCGCTCGGGTTGCTCGTCGCGGGCGGCGCGCTCGAGGCGGTCGCCCAGTTCGGTGACCCGCTCGAGGCCGTAGCCGCCCCCGGAGCCTTTGATGTCGTGGCCGATCTCGCGGATGCCCTCGAAGTCCTCCTCGTCGAACCGCTCGCGCAGGGCCTCGAGATCGTGTTCGAGCTGGTTCATGTACTCGGGCATCAGATCCTCGAGGCTCGAGTCGACCTCGACGACCGGCCCCTCGCCGTTTTCGTTCTCGTCGAGCTGGCGATCCTCCTCGACCGGTGCCGACAGCTCCTCGAGCGTGCCGCCCCGGCTGGCCGCCACGTAGCTGGCGATCGTCGAGAACAATTCCGGACGCTTGATCGGCTTGGTGATGTGGTCGTCGCACCCGGCCTCGAGGCTCTCCTGGCGGTGCTGTTCCATCGCGTGTGCCGTCAGAGCGACCACCGGCGTCCGCGAGAGGTCGTGTTCGTCTTCGAACTCCCGGATGCGCCGGGTCGCCTCGTGGCCGTCGACTTCGGGCATCTGCACGTCCATCAGGACGATGTCCGGATCGCCCCGCCGGAAGGCCCGGAACGCCTTGCGACCGTTTTCGACGAGCTGGATCGAGGCCGGCTGGTCTTCGAAGTACTTCTCGATCAGCATCTGGTTTTTTCTGTTGTCCTCGGCAATCAGAATCTCCAGCTCGCCGGCCAGCCCGTCGAGCTCCGAGAGGCTCGAGATGTCGGGTTGCTCGTCGGCCTCCCGGGGCATCGCCCCGATCCCCTCGACGAGTGCATCCATCAGTTTCGACCAACTCAGCGGCTTGACCGCGTAGCCGTCGAAGCCGAGCTGTTCGGCTCGCTGCCGGTCGCTGCTGAGATCGGAGGAGGTCAGCATGATGACCGTCCGGGTGTCGATCCCGCGCTGTTGCATCGTCTCGTACAGCTCGAAGCCGTCGCGGCCGGGCATGTGCTGGTCGAGCAGGACGAGGTCGTAGCCACTCTCCTCGCCGTCGTCGAACTTCGCCAGCGCCTCTTCGGCGTCCTCGACCAGATCGACCGTCGCCCCCCAGCGCTGCAGCATCTTGCGGATGATAAACCGGTTTTCGCGGTTGTCGTCGACGCACAGGACCTCGAGCTCTTCGGGGTTGAACGGGTAGTGCGACTCCTCGAGGACCTGGGTCGACAGCTCGGAGGCCTCCTCGTCGGGCAGCTCGAATTTCGCGTCGAAGTAAAACCGACTCCCCTCGCCCGGTTCGCTGTCGACGTCGAGGGTGCCCTCCATCTCGCCGACGAGCTCCTGGCAGATCGCCAGCCCCAGGCCGGTTCCCCGTTTTTTGTCGCCGCTTCGCGCCTGGGTGAAGGTCTCGAAGATCGTCTCCTGTTTTTTCTCGGAGATCCCGCGGCCGGTATCCTCGACTTCGATCAAGAGCCGGCAGCTCTCCTTGTCGCGGTGCAGGGGGCGGGCCGACAGGGAGACTTCGCCGGCGTCGGTGAATTTGACGGCATTTTTCAGCAGGTTGACCACGATCTGGCGGAGGCGGTCCGGGTCGCCGACCAGCCGGGCGGGCAACTTCGGCGAGAGATTGACGTTCATCTCCACGCCCTTGTCGTGCGCCCGGCGGACCAGCAGCTCACAGGAGTTTTGAAACAGCTGCTCCGGGGCGAACTGCGTCGCTTGCAGCTCCAGCTCGCCGGCCTCGATTTTGGACATGTCCAACAGATCGTTGATCAGTGCCAGCAGCGACTGGCTCGAGTTCTCGCAGCTTTCGACGTACTCGTGTTGGGTGCTGTCGAGGCCGGTGTCTTTGAGCAGATCGGTCATGCCGATGATGGCATTGAGCGGGGTGCGGATGTCGTGGCTGACCTGAGCGAGAAACTGGCTTTTCGCCTCGTTGGCCGCCTCGGCCTGCTCGCGGGCGACTTCGAGTTGTTCGACGCGCTCTTTGAGTTCGGATTTGACCGACTCCCGGAACGATTCCACCTCGTCGGCCATCTGCTTGAAGACGACGGCCAGTTGCATGGCCTCGTCGCGGATGTCGTCGAGCGACTCCTCGTCGTCGGGCATCTCGATGGTGTCCAGCACGACCCGGGCGCTGTCGAGTTCGTCCTGGGCGACGTAGCGGGCAGCCTCGGTGACCTTCAGGATCGACTGGACGAACAGGCGGCTGACCAGGACGACGAACAGCACGCCGGCCAGAAAGATCACGACGGCGACGGCCCCGACGACGGTCTTGTTGGTGGCCACCTGGGAGCGAAGCTGGTGCAGCGACAACACGATCTCGAGGGCGCCCGGATCACCGGTCTCGGTGCGGATCGGCGCGAAGACCCGGAGGTTGTTCTCGGCGAAAAACGCCTTCGGCCGGCCGCCGGAGAGGTTGATCTCGTTGGAGGGCAGTTGCGAGGCGTCGTAGTCCCTCGCCCGGTCCCGCCGGTCCCCGCCGGACGGCGACTCACCGGCGCGCTGGTCGGTGCCTTCACTCTCCTCGAGGTCGTCGATCTCGATCGAGGGGGCGGCCTGGTTCGGCGCCTTCCCCCACTCGACGAACACCTCCCCGTCGCCCCGGTGAATCGCGGCGTATTGGGCGTCCGGCGTGCCCGACAGGACCTTCAGCAATTCGTTCAGACCGGTCTTGTCGCGGAACTCCAGCGACGGCGCGGCCGCCCCGGACATCACCTCGGCCATCGCGACCGCGCGATCCTTGATCGATTCGCGCGTCTGGGCGTTCATCCGGTTCGGGAAATAAAAGAAGATGAACGCCGAGATCACGGCCAGCAGCACCGAGACGATCCCGATCAGTTTCGACTGCAGAGACAGATTCATGGGGGTGGGAGATCCAGAGGTTCATCGAACGGCATCATCGAACGACTCGCGCATCCTCCTCGAAGAGGGGTTGCCTCCCCCTCGGCTGCCGGGGGCGGGCCCCGGTCGGCCGGTCGCCTGCCATCGGCGGCCTCATCGAAGGACGTCGTCGGCGATCTTGAGGACCCGCGCCGGAAAGTCGGCGCCCTCGGCGCGGACGGCGGGAAGATTGACGGTGATCTCGTAGCCGCGGCCATCGGACACGATCGAGACGGCTCCCCCCTGTTCGACCATCGAGCGGGTCGCCACGAACGTCAGCACCGAGTGCTGGCGAGTCCGCCCGGTGATCGCCTCGATGTGCTCCCCGAGTCCGTCGGCGATGTAGGCGGCGACGGGATCGCGCTCGGCGAGCGCCGACTCGAACTGCTCGGAGCCCGAGTAGGTCATCGTTTCGATGCTCGGCCGCCCGCCGGCGATCTCGAAGTTGGTGCTCGTCCGCTCGAGGGCCCTGCGCATCTGCTCGCCGTCGGGGGAATCGCCCCCGGCGGTCACGATCAGAAAGGTCGGGTCCCCGTCGATCCGCTGCCCGACATTGCGGTCGTACGAGAGCAAACGCAGGGTGGTCATCGCGCGTTTGTACCCGTCGACGGCGGCCTCGGAATCCGGGGTCGGCGCGGAGAGGCCGGCGACGGCAGCGATCAGAGCGAGCAACAAAACCCGGTGCGCCCCTCCCCCCGAACCGGAGCGGCTTCCTGTCGAACTCCACGGTAATTTCGACATGACGGTTACACATGTGTGCAGTCACGAATCGCGGCGACGTCGTCGCGGCGCGTCGGTCAGTACTGCACCGAGACGCTGGCGGTAAACAGGTTGTTCGGGGTTTCGTCGAGCGCCCCTTCCTCCTGTTGCAGCAGATACTCCGCCTTCAACAAGACGGGCTCGGCCGGGTGGAAATTCATCCCGCCCCCGTACTGATACATCGTCTGGTCGGTCCCGTCGGCGTTGTCGGATTCGGCGACCGAAAACCGGACCTTCGGGGAGAGATGGCCGATGGCCGGGAGGTCGAACGGCAACTGATACAGGACGTCGGCCGTCGCGCCCCAGTTTTGGAGCGACATGTTCTCGGCAGACTCGTCGGTTTCCTCGAGATTCTCTTCACTCCGGTAGTAGTTCAGACGCGCCGTCAGATCCCCGACCCCGACCCGGGCGTGCGGCCCGTAAGCGAGGTAGGTCGCCGGGTAGTTGCGCACGTCGTCCGGATCTTCCACGTCCATCGACGCGGCTCGAAGCCGGCCGTGGCTGATCGAGAAGCCGAGCCGGAATTTCTCTTTCATCACCCCGACCACACGGCCGGTGACCGCCGGCTGCTCCTCGATGTTGACCTTCGGCATCGTATTGCGCACCGGACCGCCTTGTTCACCGGCCGCCAGAAACCGGGGGCCTGCGCTGGTTCCGAGCGTGTAGTTCAGTCCCAGCTCCTCGGTCAGGGCCACCGCCCCGTCGAGTTTGGCACCGATCGGAGAGTGGTGGGGAGGGACGACCTGAGTGGCGACCGGCGTCTGGAGGTTGAAGTCGTTTTTGATGCTGAACCACTCCGAGTTGTGGTTGCCGAACGGCCACCAGAATCGCCCGGCCGTCAGCCGGAGTTTGGCGCGGCTGGGGGGATCGTCGAGGGATTCGAGGATGTGCCAGCGAGCGTACAGTTGCATCATCGTCGGACTCCCCTGGACGAACTGAATCTGCAGCCTGGCCGCCCCCTCCGGGATCGCCAGGCCCGGTGAGAAGGTCCCGTCGAAGCCGAAGCCCGCCTTCGAATCCCCCTGCATCCCGGGCAAGAAGGCCTGATTGGCCTCGCCGCTCGACGTAAACTCGTCCTCGAACGACGCGGCGAAAATCCCGCTGGCGTAGCCGTGGATCGAGAGGAACTGCTTGGTGGGCTCGTCGTAGGCCGAGGTCGGGCCCATCGGCTCGAAGACCTCCGCGTCGACATCCAGGGAGTCGGACTCCTCCGAGTCGGACGACTGCGCGAACGCAGGAGCCGAGAGGATGAGCAGAAAGCAAGCGACGAGAATCGCCGTCCACGACAACCGATCATTATCACACATCATGATACTACCTACTGCTTCGATAAATTCGTCGTCTACAGTCATTCCGATCGAGACGCCACACCGGGTGCCGGTGGAATCCGTGGACTTCTCCCCCATCGAGGCAGAACCGTTCCACGACCGGCGACATGCGTCGCGGTCGTCGACCGGGAGGGTATCTCCGATGCCTTCTCGGATTCCATGCGTCGACAATCTCTCACACCAAATGTCATCTCGCTCGTCTAACCATACTTTTACATGCGCCTTTACGCTCCGCAAGCAATCCGTTTTCCGAATGTTCGGGAGACCGAGGATCGAGGGGTCGCACGCGACCTCGCGACTCGTGTTGCCGGACGAGGCGAGGAATCGCGACACGCTTCCCCCCGATCAATGGAGTCTACCGACGATCGTCCCCCCACCGTACGTCCGCGCACGAGCAAGGGCTAGAAGCCCTTGCAACGTACAAGGGCTGGAAGCCCTTGCAACGGCGGTCAGATCTCGTCGTTGATCTTTTCGGCGAGCTGGAAGTCCTTTTCAGTCAGGCCGCCGGCGTCGTGGGTGGTGAGGGTCAGGTCGACCTGGTTGTAGACGTTGAAGATCTCGGGGTGGTGATCGGCCCGGTCGGCGTGTTCGGCGATGCGGTTGATGAAGTCGATCGCGGCGTTGAAGCCGTCGAATTCGATCGAGCGCTCGATGGTGTCGCCCTCGCGGCTCCAGCCGGTCAGTCCCTCGAGGCGTTGGTCGATGGCGTCGTCGGAGAGTTTGTCGGCCATGGTATCGGGTCGGGTATCGAGTATGGAGTAGCGGGTATCGAGTGCGGCGTATTGAGTATGGAGTAGCGGGTATCGAGTGTGGTGTATTGAGGATCGAGTATGGCGTATTGAGGATCGAGTGCGGCGTATCGAGTGTGGAGTCGCGCGTTTACAACCTGTCGGGATCGACGTCGATTTCAAGTTGCTCGATCGTCTCCAACAGCGCCTGCTCGCGGTCGGCGTAGCCGAAGGCACTCCAGAAGATCGCGACGGTCTTCATCACGCGGGCGGACTGGCGGCTCGGCTCGCGCTCGCCGACGTGGTTGGCCATGCGGTCGAGCAGCTCCAGCCAGATGCGCGGCTGGATGTCGTTGAGGACGGGCGCGCGGGTGACGTCGTCGATCAGATCGTTGTAGGTGGACTCGTTGTTGGTCAGTTTGGCGTAAAAGGCGGCATCGGCCTCGCACAAATCGCTCACGCGGGGAGTCCCGAGGTCCTCGGCGTCGGCGCGGGCCCGGCCCATCTCGAGGGCGGCCAGGTGGAGGCGGCTCTGAAAGCAGCGCAATAGCCCCATGAGGCTCCGGGCGACGGCCCGATCCTCGGCGGTGCCGTGCTCGTCGACGTGTTCGAGCGTCAGATCCAGCATGCGCTCGGCTTCGCTGAAGTTGCCGAACCACATGGCCACCACCGCCAGGTGGTTGCGCACGTCGAACAGCTCCCAGCTCGACCCGAACGACTCCTTGATGCGCCGGGCTTCGTCGAGTTCGCTGCGTGCGCTCTCGAAGTCGAGCCGGTTGATGGCGGCGACGCCCTTGGCGAACAGGACGTCGGCGACGGCCATCTTGTCGCCGACCTGCTCGAGATACTGGATCGCGCGGTCGAGATCCTCGATCGCCGAGTCGATGCGGCCACTCAGGATCTTGGCGACGCCGAGCCGGCGCAGCGTCATGCCGATATTGAGCGGCGCCCCGAGTGCCTCGTGGATGCGCAGCGCCTTCTGGGCGGTCGCCGCCGCCGCCTCGTAGTCGCCGGTCTCGATTTCGAGGCGCGCCAGCGACCGGAACGCCTCGGCGACCCCGTGGCGGTCGCCGACCGAGCGCATCAACTCGAGCGCCTCGCGCAGGACGTCGCCGGCTCGCTCGAAGCGATCCCGGGCGTTCATCGACGGTTCCATCATCGAGCTGCCCAGCGCGATCAACGCCTCGCCGAGGGCCTTTTTGTCGTCGCTTTTCTCGAGCTGAGCCCGGGCGCGGACCAGGTAGTCGTACCGCTCCGACAGCCGCCCCAGCCGCCGCGCCGTCTCGGCCAGGTGCACGAGGACCTTGCCCGAAATCTCGCCTTCGGGCAGCGCCGGGAGCATCTCCTCGAGCTGCTGGCGGACCTTCGCCCCTTCGACGGCCTCGGCCTGCATCGACGCGATCTTGGAGAGCCCGATCAGCGACCTGGCGATGCCGGGCAGGTCGTCGCGGGCGCCCTGGCGACTCAGCTCGAGCGCCTCCCGGTAGTAGCCGTGCGCCTCGTCGTAGCGCGCCTGGACGACCAGAAGTTCGCCGAGTCCCCGGAGGGCCCGCCGGTGTTCGGACTGCTCGGGGCCGGTTCGGTCGATGACCGCCCGGAAATGCTCCTCGGCGACGCCGAACTCCCCGAAGCGCCGGGAGAGCTCGGCGAGGGCGAGCCGGGCGTCGAGCCACATCTCGCCGTGTTGACCGAGTTCGTCCAGCAGCGGCAAAAGCTCGCGATACCGCTCGCGGGCGCCCCGCGGATCGTAGCGGCGCATCGAGCGCTGGGCCGCCGCATACAGGGCGTCGCGGTATTTTTCGAGCTCGCCGGCCTTGCGCCAGTGATCCGCGATTTCGACGAGCGGGACCTCCATGTCGCGCTCGCGGTAAAATGCGACTTTGTGATCGGCGGCGATGCGGTTGTAGCGGCGGTTTTTCCACTGGCCGGACAGGTCGTCGAGCAGTGTCTCGCGCAGGAGGCTGTTGTCGAACTCGACGCAGACCAGGTTGTGGTACAGAAGCTGGCGGAGGATGCCCTGGTCGTTGAGAAACTCCAGGGTCGGCTCCAGCAGCTCGGAGTCGATCGACTCGGAGCTCTCGGCGATGCTGCGAAGCAGGTCGACCGGCGTGCGCATGCCGAGGACGGCGAGCCACTCGAGGACGATTTCGATCTGTTCGCTGTCGCGGAACGCCTGGGCGGCCTGCTGGATGCGCAGTTGCATCAAATCGAGCAGGTCGGGCGGCAGGTCGATCTCGCGCGGCGAGCCGCTCTCGAGGGCCATCCGCTCGCCGTGTTCGACGAGACTCCCCTCGTTTTGCAAATAGCGGATGATCTGGATGGCGTGCAGCGGGACGCCCTGGCTCAGCCAGCCGATGCGCTCCTTGAGGCGGGATTCGAGCGGCAGGATGGCATCGAGCAGGTAAGCGAGGTCGCGGCCGCGCAGCCGCTTGATCGGAATGCGGGTGAAGCCGACGCCGATGTTGGCGTTCATCTTGCGCAGGCTCGGCTCCAGCTCGGGGTTGAGGCCGCGCTGTTCGGGTCGAAGCGTCATGGCGACGACGATCCGGGCGTTCTGGGTCCGGAGGGTGACCGCCAGGTACTCCAGAAACGCCAGCGTCGCGCTGTCGGAGTAGTGGATGTCCTCGAAGGCCAAAAACAGCGGATTGCGCTCGGCGAGCTTCAGCAGAATGCGCTCGAGGCGGGCGTACAGGGCCCGGGCCTCCTCCTGGGATTCGGGGACGGCGGTGGCGTCGACGGCCTGGGGCCTGAGAAAGTCGACGATGAACGCGATTTCGTCGTCGGTGAACTCCTGGCGGGGACCGAGATCGGCGCGGACGGCCCGTTCGACTTCGTTGCGCTGGCGGTGGGCGACCCCCCAGTAATCGGAGAGTGCCTCGCGGACCCCGCCCATCGGAGGGGCCTGCTGGTGGAAATGGCCCATCGAGACGTCGAGTCCCCGCTCGGTGAGCTGGCTGGAGAGCTCGTGGAGGACGCGGCTTTTGCCGACGCCGCTCTCGCCCTCCATCAAGACGATGTGGCCGCTGGCGGTCCGGATCGACTCGTCGACGATGTCGCGCAGCTCGTCGAGGACGTCGTCGCGCCCGACCAACGGGAGGTCGGACTGGAGGGGGGCGGGAGTCGTCTCCCCGCCGTCGGCGGCGGCCCCGGATTCGACGATCTTCTGGGTCGGCTCCCGGGCGGTGTCGGCCCGGTGGTCGGTCTGCTCGTCGTCGGGCGTCGGCGGCGGTTCGACGACCTCCGGCTCGGAGGCCTCCGACGGCGGGTACTCGTCGATTTGCGCCTCCGCCCGCTGGGTCTCCGTGGCGGCCGCCTCTGTCTCATCGCCGGCGGTCTCCCCGGAGGAGGCCTCGTCGCCGAGTGCCATCTCGGGGCCGGCCCCTCCCTTCGGCCGCGGCACGATGTCCATCGCACGGCTCGCGGACAAAAACGCCTCGAGAAACTCGTCGGCGTTCTCGAAGCGCCGCGTCTCGTCCTTTTTGGTCGCCTGGCGGACGATGTCTCCGAGCGGCGTTCCGACCAGTGCCTCCGGCAGCTCCGGGACGGGGTCTTTGATCTGTTTGTGGATGACCTCCATGCGGCTCTTGCCGGTGACCGGCGGCAGCCCGGTGATCATCTCGAACAGCAGCAATCCCAGCGCGTACACGTCGGTCGCCGGGGTGATCGGCTCGTCGCAGGCCTGCTCGGGGGCCATGTACATCGGCGTCCCGAAGATGTGGCCCTGTTTGGTCAGATCGCTCTCGGGGTCGTCCTCTCCGTCCTCGCCGCCGGTCCGGGTCATTTTGGCGACGCCGAAATCGAGGACCTTGACGTAATCCTCCTCGCCGAACATGTCGCACAGGTAGATGTTTTCGGGCTTGAGATCCCGGTGGACCAGCCCGTTTTGGTGCGCCTCGGAGATGCTCTTGAGCACCGCGATGAAGATGTGGGCGGCGCGCGCGAGCGCCAGCGCCCCCTCCTGCTCGACGGTTGCCGCCAGGCTGGTCCCGTCGAGCAGCTCCATGACCATGTAGACCAGCCCGGCATCCGTCTGGCCGTAGTCGTACAGGGTGATCGTGTGGGGATGGTGCAGCTGGCTGACGTGGTAGGCCTCGCGGCGGAAGCGCTCGACGTTGATCGGGTCCTCGGCGACGCCGGGCGTCAAAAACTTCAGGGCGACCTCGCGGCCGACGTTCTCCTGGATCGCCTCGTAGACGGTCCCGAATCCACCCGTGCCGAGGTGTTCGACGATGCGGAACCGGCCCCCGACGAGGTCGCCGACCTCCGGCAACGATGGATTCTCTGGGCTCATCAGTGATGGCTCGCCATCGAGTGTATCTGATCACGATTGTTCTAACACGGCGGCCAACGGCGGCCAAGGGAGAGAACAGAATCGGCGCACGACGGCGAGTGCGGCGACGAGCACGAGGATGAGCACGAAAACGGCGACCACCACTGAGGGAGCCGGGCGTCCCCTTTGTCCCTTGCACTCTGCACGCGTGCCGAACACCATACGGAGCCGACGTTTCCCTTTTTTCTCCCACCACGAGCCAACACGACGATGAGCGACGACTCCGAGACTCCTGCATGCGATTTCGAGGTTCAGGCCACCGAGCGGCGCGCCCGGCGCGGTCGGGCCGAGGTCACACACGGTGCGTTCGAGACGCCGGCGTTCATGCCGGTCGGCACGCAGGCGTCGGTCAAGGGGCTGACCCCGCGCGATCTGCGCGAGACCGGCACCGAGATCGCCCTGGCGAACGCCTATCACCTCTCGATTTCGCCCGGCGAGGAGACGGTCGCCAAGATGGGAGGATTGCACCGGATGATGGGGTGGGAGGCGCCGATTCTGACCCACTCCGGGGGCTACCAGGTCTTCAGTCTACCGAACCTCGAGATCGACGAGTCGGGGGTGACCTTCGAGTACGAGGACGGCGGTGAGCCGGTGCAGTTGACGCCGGAGAAGAGTATCGACATCCAGGAGAAGCTCGGAGCCGACATCGTCACGGCCTTCGACGACGTCGTCGAGCATCCCTGCGAGCACGATCGGGCCGAGACGGCGGTCGACCGGACGGCGCGGTGGCTAAAACGTAGTGCGGACGCGGTCTCGCGCGAGGACCAGGCGCTGTTCGGGATCGTCCAGGGGGCGACCTATCCCGATTTGCGGACCCGCTCGGTCGAGAAGACGATCGAGGTCGATCTGCCCGGCTACGCGATCGGCGGACTGTCGGTCGGCGAGGGGCACGAAAAGATGATGGAGATGCTCGATCACACCGTCCAGGGGATGCCCGACGAAAAGCCGAGATACCTGATGGGCGTCGGCTATCCCGAGGACATCGTCGAGGCGGTCGCCCGGGGCATCGACATGTTCGACTGCGTCATCCCGACGCGCCACGCCCGCTCCGGGACGGTCTTCTCGCGGCGAGGGCAGTTTCGGCTCACCAACCGCAATTACCGCAACGACAAGTTCCCGCTCGACGCCAACTGCAACTGCTATACGTGCCGGAATTTCACGCGAGCCTACGTCCGGCATCTGATCAAAGCCGACGCGATCCTGGGGTCGATGCTGGTGACCGTCCACAACGTCACCTTCTATCAGGATCTGATGCGGACGATCCGCCGCGCCATCTCGGAGGGGGTCTTCCAGCCGTTTCGCTTCGCGTTCCTCGACGAGTACCTGAGCGACGACAAGGCCGAGTCGCTCGGTTTCGTCCGACTGCAGGACGCCTACGAACTCGACGCTCTGGAGTGGAACACCGAGCACTCCTGCATTCCGACGACCGACGTCGAGCAGAATCTCGCTCAGACCGAGCCGGTCGATACGCTGGCCTCGCCCGAAAAGCGGATCGAGGAGTTGAAAAAGCTGTGAGCCGCCGCCTTCTCGCTGTCCTGCTGGTCGCCTCGTCGCTGCTCGGGGGGCGCGCCCTCGAGGCACAGACCGCGCGCGAGGCCGAGCTGTATCGCCAGGCCGAGGATGCCCTCGCGACGGACCCGGACCGGGCCTTCGAGCTGGTCCAGGGGCTGACGCCGTTCGAGCGGGCCGACGATCTGCGCACCGAGCTGCTCGCCGAGGCGGCGCTGCGCAGCGGCCATCCGATCCAGGCCCGGCATGCGCTCGACAAACTGCACCGAAAGGCCCCGACGGCATCGGTGCGTTTTTGGGCGGGGCTGACCCTGGCGGAACTCGAGCTTCTCGGCTCGCAGGTCCAGGTCGCCGCCGAGCGGATCGAGCGGCTGGTCGAGGAGGCCGACGAGCTGGATGTGCGGCCGCCGGAGGAGCGGTTTTTCCGCTCGCGGCTGGTGCGGCTGCGCCACGACCTGGCGAGGGCGCGCGACGACCGCGACGAGGCCGTCGAACACGCCATCGAGTTGAGCATCGAGTATCCGACAAGCGACGCCGCCGAGATGCCGGGCCTGGTCGATCTGCCGCCGCTCGACGCCTCCCAGCGCGCCACCCGCGCCGAGAGCCTGTACGATGCCTGGGCGTACGAGCGCTCCCGCGAGGTGTTCAGGTCGTTGGTCGACCATCCCCGCCACGGCCCCGAGGCGCACTGGTATCTCGGCAGAATCGCGCTCGAAAAACTCAGGGACCGCCCGGCCCGGGCCGAGGAGCATTTCGACGCGCTGCTCGACGACCCGGAGTACGCCGCCGACGCGCTGTATCACAAGGCCCGCACGTACATGGTCCGCGAGCAGTACGACCGGACCCTCGAGCTGCTCGACGACTACGCGCAGCGGTATCCCCGGGGGCGGTACATCGAGTCGGTGTACTACTATCGCGGGTGGCTGCCGTTCGATCACGACGACAATCGCCGCGCGATCGCCGGGTTCGAGCAGTACATCGACCGGTACGGCAAGCGTGCCTCGCGCTCGTCGTACATCTACGGGTTTCTCGCCTGGTCGCACATGCGCCTCGGGGAGTGGCGCGAGGCGATCGAGGTGTACGAGCAGATGGAGTCGTTCGGCAACATGCTCGTCTGGGGCAAGGCGCTGTACTGGAAGGCCTACGCGCACCGGGAGCTCGGCGAGGCCGACCGCGCGATCGAGACGCTCGACGAGCTGCGCGAGACCTACCCGGTCACCTATTACGGGGTGCTCGGCGAGCAGCTCAGGGCGCGCATCGAGGGGCGGGATCCGGCAGCCTCGAAGGTCTGGTGGCCGGAGGGCGCCGGTGAGGCGGACGATTCACTGCGCGTCGAGGTCCGGGAGCGAAGCTACGAGAAGCTCGACGACGAGCAGACCGAGACCTGGGAGCGGGTCCGGACGCTGATCGATCTCGGGGAGCGCGAGCGGGCCAGGCGCGCGCTCGATCCGTTATATGACGACATGCGCGCGTCGGTCGACGAATCGGACCGCGACGCCTGGGTCCACGCCATGGGCCATCTCGTCGGCGACTACCATCGGATGTGGGTCCGGTCGACCGGCGCGACGATCAGTGCGATGGGCGAGCCGCCCTCGCCGTCGAGCCTCGAGGCGGTGATGGCCTATCCGCGCGCCTATCAGGGGGTCGTCGACGAGGTCGCCGCCGAGTTCGACATTCCGGCGTATCTGATGTGGTCGATCATGCGCCAGGAGAGCCGCTACCGACCGGCGCAGGTCTCGCACGCCGACGCGGTCGGCGCCCTGCAGATGATCCCGCAGACCGCCCGGAAGGTCGCCGACGACCTGGGGACGAGCTACAATCCCCGGACCTTCTACAAACCGAAGGTCGGGTTTCGCTACAGCGGCTTTTACATGCGCAAACTGCTCGAGACCTTCGACGGGCTGATCGTGCCGATGGCGGCGGCGTACAACACCGGCCCGAAGGTCATCGCCAGCTGGTTCGAGGAGCACCCCGAGGCGTCGTTTCCCTGGCTGATCGAGGAGTTCGAGTACAACGAGGGGCGCAACTACTGCCGGAAGGTCGCCGAGCATTTCGTCCGGTATCTGTATCTGTACGAGGACGACGAGGCGCGCCGAAAAAGACTCCTCGATCGGCTCTTTCCGACCAGCCGAGACGTCGATTTCCCCGACGAAATCGGGTACTGAGGCGCCGGGCGCCTCGAGTCGTCACGGGGCATCGTCTCGACGGTGTCGGCGCGTCGGGTCTCGGGATACTCGATTTCCGGGGACGTGCCGCCGGGCCACCTCATCGACTCGCCTCCTGGTAGTCGTCGTGTCGCGGATGGGGATACTTGTGGCCGTAGTCCCGACACAGCCCCTTTTCGACGAGGTGTTTGCCGAGGTCGCGGCCGTCGTCGAGTCGGACGTACGCCAGGATGCGGTCGTAGCCACCGCGGTCGAATTTTTCGTCGTCTTCACCGGATTCGAGCCGCACGGTCTCGTGTTTGATCAGCTCGGCGACGTGGCGACCCGCCTTCTTGCCGCGCGGGATCTGCTCTTCGCAGTCCGGGCCCCCCTGGCGCCCCTGGCGCATGCACTTGGGGTTTTTGTGGCTTTCGGGGCAGTCGATGCCCAGGATGCGGATGCGTATCCGCTCGCCCTCCCGCTCGACGACGGGCCGGACGACGAGCGTGTCGCCGTCGAGCACCTTGTCGACATACACCCGGACGTCCTCCGAGAGGGCGACCTCCTCCTCGTCGTCGCCGCCGTCGTCTCCATCCGACGAACTCTCGTCGCCCTCCTCCGAGGAGTCGCCTCCGCCGTGGCAGTGGCGTTCGCCGGCCTGCTCGTCCCACTTCTCACAGTCGCTTCGGCAGACGTGGCAGCCCTCGTCGTCGGTGCCCCCCGGGTGCCCGGCGCCACTCGCTGCAAACGAGACGACGAACAGTCCCGTGGCGATCAAAAACGACAGGCGTGGCATGACTCGAGCCTCGATTGTTCCGATGAAAATTGAACGCGCGTGAAATCCGACGGTTCATCCTGTAGACATGGAGATGATAAGATCCATTCGTCCGCGTTGCATGCTTTCCGCGAGAGAGGCCGAGACGATGACCCCGGTGAAGGCGATTCGACGCGTCGGATTTTGCGTCTGCGCAGGCTGGCTGGCATGGACCGCCGCCTGCTCCCCGGACGATGGCGGGGATTCGGACGAGCCGACTCCGGACACCGGCGAGGTGCGCGACGTGGCCGAGGAGCCGGAGGGCGATGCCGATCCTCCGGCGCCGGATGCCGACGCTTCGGGCCCCTCCGACGCGGGGGACACCCTGGCTGCGGATGTGGCGCCGGGCGCCGACGAGCAACTTTTGCACCAGTTCGGCAGCTATACGCTGGAGGCCGGCGCCGAGCGGACGCCGTGTGTGCAGTGGACACTCGACAACGAACAGCCGCTGTACGTCAACTCCGTCACCCTCGCCAATCGCGGCGGCTACCACCACTCCAACTGGTATGTCGTCCCCGAAACCTACGCCGAGGGATCGGACGGATATTTCAACTGCGCCGACCGCAACTTCGAGCAGTTCCAGGCCGCCATCCAGGGAACCGTCCTGTTCGCCCAGTCGACGCAGGCCCGCTCGGAAGTCCAGAAATTCCCCCCCGGCGCCGTCGTCAAGGTCCCGCCGAACCACAAGGTCGTCGCCGACCTGCACTTCCTCAACACCTCGACCCGCGAGATGGAGACGCATTCGCGGATGACCCTGGGGCTGACCCATCCGAAGGACGTCGAGACCATCCTGCGCCCCTTCGAGCTGGTGTACACCGACCTCGATATCCCGCCCAACTCCGAGGCGCGGTTTACCGCCGAATGCGACATGGCCGACCCGTACGAAACCCAGACCCGCGGCGAATTCGACATCGAACTGTACTACGTGTTGCCCCACTACCACGGGCTGGGCAACTATTTCGGACTCGAGATCTTCGGGGGGCCGCGCGACGGCGAGACGATCTTCGAGCTGACGGGATTCAACGCCGAGGCAAACGGGCAGACGTTCGACCCGCCGATCGATTTGAGCGGATCGGACGGACTGCGTTTTACGTGTGGCTACGACAATCCGCGTGACGAGTCGGTCGGCTGGGGGATCGGCGATCAGGAGATGTGCGTGATGCTCGGGTTTGCCGACTCCGAGCGGCTGTTCGAAGCGAGCGTACGCAACGGCAACGAAGTCGTCGGCGAGGAGGACGGGATCGTCCAAAACGAGGGTCCCTGCAGGGTCCTCCCGATCGAGCCGACCGACGGGCAGGGAATGCCGAGCGAGGAGGAAAAACAGGGAGCGATGTACGTGCCCGACGGCGACGAATCCGAGGATCTGGATCCGATTCCCGAGTGCGAGGAATACGACGGGGAGGCCGAACCGTTGAGGCCTCCGACGCTGTCGAACCTCCAGCGCGACGTCTTTTCAGTCGGATGCGCGTATTCGGCCTGCCACGACGGCGAGGCGCCGGCCGCCGATCTGAATTTGATGGCCGAGGATCTGCACGCGACCCTGATGAACCACGAACTGACGACGCCGACCGACTTGCCGCTCGTCGATCCCGGCAATCCGGAGGGAAGCTGGCTGTATCGAGTGACCTCGCGGTGCGAACCGGAATCGAACGCCGGCCCCGTCTCGCACATGCCGCGCAATTCGCCGACCCTGCTCGACGAGCGCGTCCTGGCGATGATCCGGGAGTGGATCGAGCGTGGCGCGCAGGAGGACTGACCGTCGCCTCTCCGATCACTCGCCGGAGGCATCGCCCCCCTCGACGACGCCCGGCTCCAGAAGCGGCTCGCGCTCGGAGGCCGGAAAACGCTCCTGATCACCGTTCGAGACCGGATACGTCAGTTCCCCTTTGAGTTTTTCGAGATACTGGCGTAGCTGTTTTTCGGACTCGAAGGTCGCCTGCGTCAACTTCGCGCGGTGATCGTTGTAAAACGAGACTTCGAGGCTGTCGTCGACCTCGATGAAGGCGACACGCTCGAGATTGATCATGCCTTTGTCGGTGGGAAACCACATGAGACACCCTCGGTGGTCGGCGGTTGGTTGTGCGTGTTCGTCCGTCGATACGCCGTTCGTCGGCCAAACTGTTCACATCCCCGAGACCTTCAACCTCATCGATGGACATCCCCCAGCTCGAGCCCCCGTTCGATGCGCTGTACCAGCAGGGACGCCAGCTCTCCGAGGCCGGTCGACGTGCGATCGTCGAGGAGAAAGAGGCCGCCGTCGAGCCGCTGGTTGAAGTGCTGCGAGACCGCGACCTGTGGGACGAGCAGGCGCCGGGCGAGGGGTTTGCGCCGATCCACGCCGCCGAGTTGCTCGGGGAGTTGGGCGACCCGGCGGCGATCGGGCCGATGTACGACGTCCTCGCCGATTGCGACCCCGACGCCCTGCTCGATACGGCCCTGACCCGGGCTCTCCGGGAGTTCGGAGAGGCAGCCGTCGACCCGGGCCTCGAGGCATTGAACCGCCACGGCGAGGAGTTTCGCGACGATCTCGCCTGCGTCTTCGCCGGCCTCGAGGTCGAGCGCCGCGTCGTCTTTCAGGTGCTGGTCAAGAATCTGGTCGACAACCCGCTTCTGGGGGCGCGCAACCTGGCGATGTACGGCGACGCCGAGGCCCTCGATGCCCTGCATCCGATGCTCAACCGGCTGTTGGTGGCCGCGGCCGAGGATCCGACGCGATTCGAGGAGGCGAAGGCGGTCGCCGAGGCGATCGAAGAGCTCGGGGGCGAGTTGACCGAAAACGAGGCCGAGCAGCTCGAGATCATGGAGGAGCACAAACAGGGAGCCCGCGAGATCCTCGAGCGAGTCAAACGCGGTGAGCGCGACCACGACCACCCCGACACGCACGTCAACGACCGCGACATCGGGCGCAACGAACCGTGCTGGTGCGGAAGTGGACGCAAGTACAAACACTGCCACTGGGCGGACGATCAGCGCTGAGATCGCTTCTGCGCGCCCTTCCCTCGTCTCGGGTCGGGCCCCATTCCCCCGGCGTTTTTGTCAACCGGAAGTGATCCCGCCAGGATTCGAACCTGGGACCTTCGGATTAGGAATCCGACGCTCTATCCGACTGAGCTACGGGACCGATCGATTGCCGTTTGCAGGGGCTGATAGCACGTGCCCCGATCTCGTTCAACTGGACGAACGACTCGGCGGCAAGTGTATCTGTCGGCGAGGACGGGATCGATCGTCGACGCATCGTTAGATGTAGAGAGTCGGCGGTTGACGTCTGATCTCTCTTGTTGAATGGTCGTCTGGGATTCTGCAGTGCAGTTGAGGTCGAACACGTCACAGAGTTTTGCGCGGCCTACCACGAATTTCGTGTTGAAAAGGAGCGTGCGATGGACTTCGAACAGCAGCTCGACGATCTTCAGGATGAGAAGGAACGTCTGGAGGGGGAAATCTCCGAGCTCGAGACGAAACTCTCGGAGAAGACGGCGAGCACCGAGGAGTTGCGCGAGGACCTCGAGAGTCTGACCGAATCGATCGAGACGGGACGGGTGCCGGCCTCGGAACGGACCGACGACGAGCGGGTCGCCGGGATCGACCCGGTCCCGATCGACGACGAGACGCAAAAGCCACCGCGGGGGGCGAGAAGCACGCAGATCCAACAGGCGATCGAAGTCATCAGCCGCGATCAGGAGACGTTCAAGGCGGCGGAGTTGTTCGAACTTCTCCAAAAAGCGGACCCGAACATCGAAGAAAGTCAGCGCGCCTACCTGTACAGCAAACTCAATGATCTGAGAGACAAGGGCGTACTCGAAAAGGTCAAACGCGGAACCTGGACTCTCGCCGATTGAGGAGATGGAAGGTGAAGGAAGTCATTGAAGAAATTCGGGACAAACTCGACCGGCTGGACGAAGAGCGAAACGAGCTGCGCGATCGGCTCGAATACAAACGTTTCCAGCTCGAAAAGATCAATTCGCTGATCTCGAAACTCGAGCAGATGCAACAGCGCCAGGACGAGGATTGACCGACTCCGATCCACGGTGCCCCCGCACGGGCCGTCGGTGCAGGCGGGTCACCGTCGATACAGGCCGGTCAGTGTCGCTTCGGCGAGCATGTACTCCTCGACGGCGCGTTCGACCTCCCGGTAGGAGGGCTGGCCGCTGGCGTCGAGGTGGCGCAGCTCGAGGGCGAGGATGCGGAACTGGTATCGGTGCGGGTCGTCCCCTTCCGGGGGGCACGCGGCGCCGTAGCCCGGCCGTCCGAAGTCGTTGATTCCCTGCTTGTACGCCTCCTGGTTCGACCCGGCGCCCGCCGGCAGTGACCTCAGATCCGCGTCGAGGTCGTAGATGGCCCAGTGGTCGAACTTCCCACCCGGGGCGTCCGGATCGCTGCACAGGACGACGAAACTCTCGATCTGGTCCGGGACCTCCGACCAGGCGAGCGGCGGTGAGATGCCCTCCCCGTCGCAGGTGTGGTCGGTCGGCAACATCTCCTGGTCGGCGAAGGCCGGGCTTTCGAGCTGCATGGGTCGTCCTCCCGTTGCGTCGAGTCATCCGGGTGGCGGTCGCATCAAAGCACGCCAGGAATCTGCAACGTAGCCAGGGCGGGAGGAGGCTCAACCGGCGACTCAGCTCGCGGCGTGGGCGATGGCCCGCGGGCTGTTTTCGATCTCGACGATCTCGGCGGCGCCCTCGCAGGTATGATCGTCGGCACACGACGGGCAGAGCCACCCGTCGGGGCCTTCGGCGCAGGCCGGACACAGCAGATCGGCGCGATCGCCGCAGCGGCATGGAATGGCGGGCAGGTCGTTGCGCGCCAGCAGACGCACCGGCGTCTGCTGCTGGTCGGGCAGCACGTTGCGCCGGGCGACGACCCGGGCCTCCAGTTCCGTCGTCTGCTCGCGATCGTAGGTGTACTGGAACGGAATGTCGGTTTCGACGGCCTCGTGCAATTCGACGCCCATGTCGTTTTGCATCTCGCGGGGCCCCGCCCCGGCCGACGGCTCCGAGGCGTACACGCCGTTGCCGATCACGAAGCGGCTCGGCTTCGAGCGGTCCTCCATCCAGACATCGCGCAGGAAGGCGTCCAGATGCGACAGGTGAGCGTCGGACCGGACCAGCAGGTGCAACCAGAACATCGGAGCTCTGGTCGAGTGGACGGCGAGATGATACCCGTTGTCGCCACGATCCTCGTCGCGGCCGACTTCGTAGCGGTACGACTCGATGCAGTCGGCGAGATGGTCGGTCATCTCTCGCGGCTTCAATTCCACCCCGCACAACTGGCAGGTTCCGGTCGTATCTTTGACGTTCATGAAGGCTCGTTGGCGTGGAGGGAAGTATTCAGCGGGCGGCCGCCACCGACGATGGAACGATCCGGCGGGCGGATTTGTCTCGTAACTGCGAGTCGGGGGGATGGTACTGCGCCCCCTGTTGGCTCGCTCGCAGGGGAGCGTTACAATGGATGAACACCCGATGGCAACCGCAAGGAGCGTCCGCGATGGCAGATTCGAGTGAGTTTCGCATGGAGATCGCATGGCGCCGGGGGCTTATTCCCCTGTCGCTTCTGGCGCTGGTGGTGTTGCGGTTCGGGTTCGGCGTCCCGCTGTGGGTTCTGGCGGTGTTGTCGCTGTGGGTGCCCGCCTATTACATCGGGTATCCGTGGTTGTTGAAGCGGCGCTGGCAGCAGTTCGAGCGCGACTTTACGTTGAAGTTCCAGCAGGGCGAGCACGAGGAGTTGCTGGACGAGTACGAAAGCCACTGGTTTTTGCGCAAGTTCGGGCCCCGGGCCCAGATGCTCGGCAAACTCGGGCTGGTGTATGCCGCGATGCAGAAATACCGCGAGGCGGAGCACGTCTTCGAGCGGGCGCTCGACGCCTCGGACGCCGAGCATCGCGACGACAAGCTGTTGTTCAATCTCGCCAACGTCAAATACGAACTCGGCAAGTACGCCGATGCCGAACAGATCTATCGCTCTCTGCACGGCAAGCCGTCGCCGTACTCACACGCGGTCCGCACCCAGCTCGCCCTGATCGATTTGCACAAGGGCCGCCGCGAAAAGGAGGCCCGGGAGTTTCTCGAAGACGAACACGAGCGGGCGACGGGCATGATGCGCAACCGCATCGAGCGAGTCCTCGATTGAACCGCGGGAGCGGACTACCTCGATGCTCGCCCCGAAAAGCTGCCCTCGCCGGCTTGCGATCCGGGGCCTCGCCCCTATATTGTCCGCGGATGTCTTTTCCCCGAGTCGACCGACCGCGGCCGACTCCGATTTGTCCTTGCCAACGACCGGTGCGAGAGCCGGCGCTGAGACTGGAGGAATCCGATGAGCAACGACGACGAGCACAATTTCGACGTTCGCACCATCGAACGCAAGCTCAACGAGGGCGAAGTCGACCAGGACGATTACGACGAGTACCTCGAGGAGCTGCCCGACGTCTCGGACAACGCCGTCGAGATCGAGGCGGAGTTCGAAGAGGGGGTCCTCGAGGAGGACGACGACGAGCAGGAGGCCGACGTCGAGGAAGCCGACATCGACGACGCCGAGAGCGACGAGGACGCGAGCGACGAAGACGACGTCTCGGACGAGGAACAGCAAGACGATGAGTAGTAACGACGATCACAGCAGCGACGACGGCTCGGCCGACGAAGCCGCCGAGGAGCTTTCAGGAACGCCGCTCGGCGACGAGTCGGGGGTGTACATCCCCAGTGATCAGACCGACGACGGGAACGACGAAAGCGACGCCCCGATCGATTTCGGCGGTTTTCTGGTCAGTCTCGGGACGAGTTGCATGGTGAATCTCGGCCACGTCGAAGATCCGGAGACCGGCCAGAGCCACGTCAACCTGCCGGCGGCCAAACAGACGATCGAGATTCTCCAGTTGCTGAAAGACAAGACCGAGGGGAACCTGGATCCCGAAGAGGAAAAGCTGCTGGAGAGTCTCCTGCACGATACCCGCTCGGCGTACCGGAAGTTGAAGCGCGAGCGCGGCGACGCCGAGTAACCCCGATGTGGCACTTCCCGCGCCGGATGTCGACCTGGTTGTTGATCGGCTGGTGGGTGGGAGTCGGCGCGTGTCATCCAACGGGCTGCGACGCCCGACCGCGCGGCGCCGCCGACGGTTCTATCTCCACCCCCAGTGACGGCGCCTCCCCCCCCGAGCGTGGCGGCTGTGAATGCTCCCATCCCGGCTCGTTTGCACCGGCCGTCGAGCGCATTCGACCCGCAGTCGTGAACCTGTACTCCACCGAGCGCGATCCCGGGTCGGAGTCGAGTGCACCCTCGACCCTGGATCGGGTCGTTCCCGGAAAGCGACTCGTCGAAAGCCTCGGCTCCGGGCTGATCATCGACGAAGGCGGCCACCTCCTGACCAATCACCATCTACTCGAGGACGCCGACGCCATCCGCGCGAGACTCCTCGACGATCGCTGGTTCGAGACCGAGCTGGTCGGGACCGACCCGAACACCGACCTCGCCCTGTTAAAACTCCGGGAGGCTCAGGATCTGCCGGTCGCGCCGCTCGGCGAGGCCTCGGATCTGCACGTCGGCGACTGGGTCGTCGCGATCGGCAATCCGCTCGGGCTGACCAGTACCGTCACCGCCGGCATCGCCAGCGGCATCGGACGCAGTGATCTGTCGCTCGGCGAGGAGCTGACCTACCAGGACTTCATCCAGACCGACGCCTCGATCAACCCCGGCAATTCCGGCGGGCCGCTGGTCGACGCCGAGGGCAACGTCGTCGGGCTCAACACCGCGATCAGCTCCGAGGCCCGCGGCATCGGCTTCGCCATCCCCGTCTCGATGATCCGTGAGATTCTCCCGAAGCTGCGCGAGTCGGGCCGGGTGCGACGCTCCCGGATCGGCGTGTATGTCGAGGAGGTTCCGGAGGCGCTCCGGTCGGAACTCGACGTCGGATCCGGAGGTGTGCTGGTGACGGGAGTCGTCGAGGACGGGCCGGCCGCCGAAGCGGGCCTGCGCCAGGGAGACGTGTTGCTCGAACTCGACGGGCGGCCGGTCGACGATGTCGACCAGGTCACCTGGCTGGCGGGACATCTCGAGATCGACGAACCGGTCGAGTGTGTCGTCCAGCGCGGCAGGGAGAGACTCGAGCTGCAGCTGACCCCGGATCGGAAAACCGAGGACTGACGCCCGACGGCCGTCATTCGCCTTCCAGATGGATCAGCAACGCCGAGATGCCCGCCGGTGTCATCCCCTTGATGCGGGTCGCCTGTCCGATCGTCCGCGGCCGGATCTGGTCGAGCTTCTGGCGGATCTCGTTGGACAGTCCGCTGACCTCGTGGAAATCGAGGTCGTCCGGGAGGATTTTTTGTTCCTTCTCCCGGCGTTTTTCGACCTGCTGGCGCTGGCGTTCGATGTAGCCCTCGTATTTGATCTGGATCTGGAGGGCCTCGACGACCTCGTCGCTCAGCGCGTCGACGTCCACCTCCGGGGCGAACCGCTCGATCGCCGGCACCAGGTCCTCGAAAGCGAGCTCGGGACGCCGCAAAAACCCCTCGAGCGTCGTCCCGTTGCCGACCGTCCCGATGCCCGCCTCCCGGCAGAATTCTTCGTTTTCGTCGGAGCCGCCGACCATGGTCTCGGCGAGCTGCTCGCGGGTCGTCTCGATCATCTCCTTTTTGGCCCGGAACTTCTCGTAGTGCTCGTCGCCGAGCAGCCCGATCTGGCGGCCGTACTCCGAGAGCCGCCAGTCGGCGTTGTCTTCGCGCAACAGGAGCCGGTATTCCGCCCGGCTGGTGAACATTCGGTACGGCTCGTCGACGCCCTTGGTGACGAGATCGTCGATCATGACGCCGATGTAGGCCTCGTCGCGGCCGAGGATGAATTCCTCCTCGTCGAGCACCTTCCGCCCGGCGTTGATGCCGGCGACGATGCCCTGCCCGGCCGCCTCCTCGTAGCCGGACGTCCCGTTGATCTGGCCGGCGAGAAACAGCCCCTCGGTGCCGTTGAGCTCGAGGGTCGGATCAAGCTGGATCGGGTCGACGTAATCGTACTCGACGGCGTATCCGGGCCGCATGATCTCGGCGTCTTCCAGGCCCGGGATCGTCCCCAGGATCTCCATCTGCACGTCGAGCGGCAGACTCGTCGACAGGCCGTTCGGATAGATCTCGCGGGTATCCAGCCCCTCGGGCTCGATGAAAAGCTGATGGCGGTCCTTGTCGTCGAACCGCACGACCTTGTCCTCGATGCTCGGACAATACC
>CAZRLK010000016.1:17646-46739 GCA_964600555.1 uncultured Bradymonadales bacterium | reverse complement strand
CAGCTCGGGGAAGGCTCGGGAACAGCTCGGGGAAGGCTCGGGGACAGCTCCGGGAGTGCTCGGGGGGAGGTTCGGGGGAGGCGTGGAGGAGATGAGACGCGAGAGAGGTGTGCGGATGGTGCGCAGAGGCAAACTGGTCGGCTGGTTGATCGTGGCGCTCGTCGCGGGGGTGGGGTGTGAGCGCGAGGAGCGACCGGAGGGCTCGGAGTCGTCGGCGGAGCAAAACAAAGGCGAGTCCGGAGGGGCGTCGGAGTCGCCGGGAGAGAGGCGGGGGGAGAAGGCCGATTCGGGGCCGGCGGGGGCGGAGGGACCCGGCGAGGTTGGAGCGGGGATACCGGAGATGGAGGTGGCGCGGCTGGAGGGGGAGGCGGTCGAGTTGCGGGCGGAGGGGGAGGCGACGCTGATCAACCTGTGGGCGACCTGGTGTGCGCCGTGCATCGCGGAGTTGCCGGAATTCGAGAGGCTCGACGAGCGGTGGGGCGGGCAGGGATTGCGGATGGTCGGCGTCTCGATCGAGTCGCGCGAGGCGGACGAGAAGGTCGCGCAGTTCGTCGACGAGCACGCTCCGCCGTTCGAGGTGCGCTACGGGCCGGATCGCGATGCGCTGGAGGCGTTCGGGGCGGGGTCGGTGCCGGCGACGTTTCTGTACGACGCCGACGGGAAGCTCGTCTGGTCGCACGGGTCGATGCTCGAAGAGCCGCAGGTCGAGCAACTGGAGCAGCATCTCGAGGAGCTGGTCGGTTCGGGGTCGGATTGAGGGGCCGAGCGTCGAGCGATCTCTTGAACGGGAACTCCCGGGGGCCACGTTTGGAACCGCTGTCCGAGCGGCCCATCGAGATACCCAGGGAGGTCTCCTCATGCCACCGACCAGTACGCTCGACCGTCTTCCGATCCCGCGCGATCGGTTTGCCCGCCGTGTCGTCGTCGTGACCGGTGCCGCCCGGGGGCTGGGCCGGGCGATGGCCGAGGCGTTCGGGCGGTTCGGCGCGCAGGTTGTCGCGGCGGATCTCTCGGAGGCGGGCCGGGAGGTCGCCGAGGGGATCGAACGGCGGGGAGGGGAGGCGAGCTACGTGCGGACCAACGTCGCGGAGCTGGAGTCGGTGGCGGCGCTGGCGAACAGCGTCGAGCGGCGATTCGGCAAGCCGGACATACTGGTCAACAACGCGATGCGGGGGCCGGTCATCTCGGCGATCGAGATGGGGGTCGACGTGTTCGACGAGGTCGTCGACGTCAATTTGCGCGGGACGTTTCTGGCGACCAAGGCGTTTTTGCCCCAGATGGTCGAGCAGGGGGGAGGGACGATCGTCAATCTCGCGGCGACGACGGGGCTGCCGTATCTGTCGGCGTACTCCGCCTCGAAGGGAGGCGTGGTGGAGATGACCGAGGCGCTCGGCGGGGAGCTCGACGAGCAGGCGGTGCGGGCGGTCGCCTACGATCCGGGGATGGTCGATACGCCGGGGATGCGCGCGATGATCGAGAAGGTCGCCCCGAAGCTCGACCGCAGTCCCGAGGAGGTCGTCGACCGCTCGCCGCACCCGGCGTACCCGGGGATGATGCCCTCGGAGGATGCGGCGGCGGCGGCGGTGTATCTGGTCGCCGAGCTGGCCGACGAGTTTCACGGGCGGGTGACCGACGGGTGTCGGATTCTCGAGCGGGCGGGGTTGATCACCTCGCCGTCGGACCCGGCACCGGCGGATCCGGCGGCGGGCGATTCTTCGCCGCTCGATCCGGTGGCTCTGGCCTGTAGGCTCGAGCGGATCCTCGCCCGGACGGACGAGGAGTTCGAGCAGCTACCGGCGATGCTGCGGCCGTTCGCCCGGCGGGGGTTTGCGGCGGGGATGGGGATGTCGATCGAGGAGTGGCGAGAGGCGGCCGAGCGGCTGCGCGGGCTGGTCGAGCGGGCCGAGCGCGGGGAACCGGCGGCGGTGGCGAGGCTGGCCCGGGAGCGCGACGAGTGGGTGGGGCGGCTCGGGGGACTGGTGGAGTATTTCGAGCAGGTCCCGCGGGAGAGCTCCCATCATCTCGAGGATGCGAACCGCCTCGGGGAGCTGACCCGGGAGATGGCCGAGCACGAGGGCACGATTCGTCAGTTGATCGCTTCGATCCAACAGCTCGCCGAACGGAGGTGACACGTGTCGAGACGACAGGAGAGGTCGGTGGTTGGTCGCGTGGAATCGCTGGCCGAGGTGCAGGCGCCGGTGGCCGCGAGTAGTCTGGTGTTGTTTCTTGTCGGATTCGCCGGCTGGGCGATGCGCGTGGCGACGGTGGGGTTCGGCGCGGATCTGGCGGGGGCGCCGGAGGTGTTGCTGGCGCAGGCGGTGCTGGTGGTCCCGATTTTCACGGGGCTCGGCTGGCTGTACATCCGGACGGTCGGGCAGTTGCGTCCGAGACACCTGGCATCGGCGATGGGCGGGGTCGTCTTTGCGCTCGATTTTTCGCTGGTCGCGGTGCTGGTCGCCGGGGATTTGGGGATTTTCGCCAACCCGCTGGCGACCTGGATTCCGTACGCGCTGGTCGTCTCTTCGACGTGGCTCGGTGGCGAGAGCGCCGGGCGGCCGTACTGTGCGTAGGGAAGTGAGCGGGTGGTGGCCGGAGGGCGCACTCATTGCGTCGCCGAGCCCGCCGCCAGACCGACTTCTGGTTTCACCGAGATCGGATCGCCGGCGGCGTCCTCCAGGAGTTGAGGGGAGTAGGAAGATGAAGATGCCGGCGGTTCGGCCGGCACGAACTGGATGTCGTGGTCGGAGCCGACAAACAAGAATTCGAGAGGGGGTTCCCGGTTGGTGTCGACGATTGCCGGCGGGGATTTGACGGCTGAAACGGAGTTGTCGGACAACGGGATGGTGCGATCGGAATTGGCCGTCGCCGTGAGAGTCGCCACGGCGGAACCGTCGATCGACGCCCAGAACCGGTGGTCGTCGAATTCGGTGGTTGCGCCGGCACCGACGTAGCCGCTGTTGTTGCCGAGGGCGGGGGGATACTCGGCATCCCGGACGGCCGGGAGCCCCGGTCCGACGATTCCGGCGAGAGACAGGTATTTGACGTTGGTCCCGTCGTCGACCCAGTACAGGCGCTCTGTCGAGCTTCCGGAATGGTCGCCAGGGGAGAGGACATCCAGCAGGGCCCAGCACTTGGTCTCGTTGCCGTCGACCCCTTCGTCTATCAGGACGCCGGCTTCGGTCTCCCCGGGCTCGACATACGAGATGGCACCGTCGTTCCCGGGAAACACCAGTTCGGGTCTATCGTCGGTGGTGCCGATGACGTCGGCGACGATCATTCTTCCGTATCTCTTGGTGGTTAGGACGTCCTCGGTGAGCAGCGTGGTCGTTTCGTCTTCGAGGTCGGCGAGCCGGAGGACCGACGCATCGTCGCCATCGTAGGAGACGATGTACGGCAATTCGAGGGTGTCGTCGGAGTCGTGGTCGAAGCCCGGCCCGATGGCCCGAATCTCACCTGTCATCTCGGGCACCCACGAGAGGGTGTGGCGGCGGTGGTTTCGATCCAGATAGCCGAGGTGGCCTTCGGCGTCGACGTACACGACCATGGGAGCGTCCGGCTCGTCGGGTTCGTCGCCGGTGTCGTCTGTGGCGTCATCTCCCGCATCGGCGTTCCGATCGTCCCCGGAGTCGGCCGTGTCGCCCTCGCCGCCGTCCCGGGCAGCATCCGCCGGCTTGCTGGCGGTATCTGTCGCGTCGACACTCCCCGGATCTCCGGAATCACGGTCGCCGTCTCGGATATCGGTCGCGGAACCGGTGTCTCCATGCTCCTCTTCGGACCGTGCCTGGGTCGGCGAGGTCGCGAAAATGCAACCGGACTGAGTGAGCAGGGCGAGGCCGACGAGGGCGGCCGACGACGGGCACCGAAGGCAACTCAACAGCATGACAATCCGGGGATGCGAAAGACGTCGATGGCGACGATGAGCGAGGGGACCGGGCGCCTCGTAAACGTCGCAGGCGTCCGGGTCGAGTCGTTTGCGCGGGGTCGGCCGGCGGCTCGAGTCGGCCGCCCCGGACGAGAGCGAGAATCGTGGAAGCGACAGTAGCCGGCCGAGGTTCATGGTAGTGCGAGCAGACTCGAGATCAATTATGCTGCGGGTGACGCGGCTGCGAGTTGGATGCATGGTTGTCGCAGGTAATTCATGACGGATCAGCAGGTCGGGCTCGTGCTTTCGGGCGGTGGAATGCGCGGGGCCTACGAAGTCGGAGTACTCCAGGGGATCGTCGAGGTGCTCGGCGTCGAGGCCGACGACGCGGGACCGTTCGACATCGTCTCCGGGACGTCGGTCGGAGCGATCAACGCCGTCTGGGTGGCAGCCTGGTCGCACCGAGGAGATGTGAACGTCGAGGAGCTGGCCGAGCGGTGGCTCGAGTTGAAGCTCTCGACGCATCTTCGCTTCGACGCTCTCGGAGCGCTCGGGATCCTGGGGGGCGAGCGGGTGAGGCGGCTTCTGGCGCCACCGTTTTCCTCGGAGGGCGTCTCGCTATTGAAGGCCGATCCGTTCGAGCGGCTCGTCGAGCGGGAGGTGCCCTGGGAGCAGTTGCACGCGAACGTCGCCGAGGGGCGGCTCGACGCGGTGGCGGTGGCGGCGCTGGAGGTGTCGACGGGGCGGACGTTCGTGTTCGGGGAGGTCGGAAGCGAGGTGGAGGTCGCCGACATCGAGGATCCGCGTCGGCGGTTCGTGCAGGGGCATGTCCGGGCCGACCACGTGCTGGCGTCGGCGGCGATCCCGCTTTTGTTTCCGGCGCGCGAGATCGACTACGAACTTTTTTGTGACGGCGGACTGCGGTTGAACACGCCGATCCCACCGGCGATTCGGACCGGGGCGGACCGGCTGGTGGTGGTGTCGGTCGGGGAGGGAGGGACGTATTCGCACAGCGAAGGGGAGTGGGCGAGGGCGGCGAGGCGGGCGAACTTCCCGAATCCACTTTTTTTGCTGGGCAAGGCGCTCAACGCACTCCTGGTCGATCCGGTCCACCAGCAGATGCAACTGACCCGGCGGGTCAACCGGGTGGTCGAGGCGATGGAAGAGGTGCTGAACGCGGAGGATCTGGAGGCGGTTCAGCAGCGGATCGCCGCCGACCGGGGAGCCCCGTACCGGCGGGTGCCGACGCTGAATTTCACCCCGTCCGAGAGCGTCGCCGAGCTGGTCCGCGAGTACGTCGAGGACTATCAGGCGGAGCGTCTGTCGACGCGCGCGCTGGTCGATCTGGCCGGCCGCGAGGGGGGCGTCGAGCGCGATTTTCTCTCCTACATTTTCTTCGAGGGCCACTTCGCCGAGCGGCTCATCGGCCTGGGACGCCGAGATGTCGTCGAGCGAGCCGACGAGGTCGAGGCGTTCTTCGAGCCAGACGGTTGATAATCCTGCGAGGGGGCTAGCTTACGGATTGGACGCGGTGAGAGGATGATGTTGGACGCCGAGCCCGGCTGCGAGCGGGGCAGAGGCGGATCGCCGCGTTTCGATTTCCTTCCTGCCTGCTGGATCGTGTCGGCGCGGTCGGAGTCCTCGTCCGAGCGGCGAAGCCGGCCGCCGGCCAGTCCCGACGACTTCGACGTACCGTCGAGTCGAAGCAACCTGTTGTCGATCGAGGTCTCGTCGTCTCTCTGTCGTGAGACCCCTCGAGTGTCTGTGACGGCGTGTGATTCGTCCCACCTCCGCGTGGATCCGTTTGCACCGTCTCGCACAGGCGGCGACGGAACGTCGCCTTCATGAAGATGGAGCCGAACAAATGAACAAGACGCTCGCCTCTGTGTCGTGGTCGTCTCTCGCTGCGTTGGGCTTCGTGTTGATCGGAGCCGGTTGTAGCAACATCGATGACAGCGGTTCACCGACCAGTCCGGACAAGTCGTCGAATCCGGCCGCCGGGAAGACCGGTCTGGCCGTCAGCTCGGCGGCTCTGAAGTCGTCGAAGACCAAGAAGATCAAATTCAAGGTCGAGCGGGTACGCTGCCAGGGCAACAACCTCCCGGAGAGTGCCTCCGGGAATTCAGGGGGGAAGGTCCACAAACAGATCAAAGGCCTCGAGGAGATGACCCTGCCGGGCGGCATTGCCAAGTTCGAAGACGAACCGTTCGACAGTGACTCCGAGCACCAGTTCGCCGACGCGTACTTCACGCTCGAGGCGGGCTGCTACAACGTCAAGACGATCCCGCTCAAGAAGGAGAAGTCGCGCAACGACAAGTGCCAGAAGGCCCGGGCCAGCAGCGTGGAGGTCGAGGACGGGACGACCGAGGAGATCCTGCTGATCAACCAATGCGAGGGCAAAAAGCGGGGAGGGCTCGACGTCATCAGCGCGATCAACCACCCACCCCACATCAAAAAGCTCAAATACAGGCCCTCGAAGTTCCTACAGTGCAAGGACCGGGGCGCGATCTGTTATACGGCCAAGGATCCGGACGGGGATCCGATGCGCTCGAAGGTGAAATTCGTCGGCTCGGAGCCGAAACACAGAACGAAGCCGTTTCCGAAAAAGTTCCTGCGCAAATGCAAAACATACTGTGATGGAGACAACAACAACGGTCCGATCGTGATGGGCAACGACGGGGCCCGAGGCGATCGATGCCTGCCGAGATGTGTCGACCACCTGCGCCACGAGCGCAAAAAGAAATGCAAGAAGCGCTGCAAGCGCAAATGCGACGGTGACAACGGCAACAACACGCCGACCAACGTCGACGGTGGGAACGACGGGCCGCGATGCAAAGAGACCTGCCGGGAGAGTTGCCTGACCCCGCGCGGGAAGCTCAAACGCTGCATTCTGGTCAATCCGAAACGCTCGAAATCCTACAATGCCGTCGTAAAGGTCTTCGATCGGCTGTGGTCGGACATCCAGCGCAACAACTTCAGCACCGAGGGCAACAACCAGAACGGCGGCGGATACGACTACGACGAACTGGTCGACTTCGAGGAATACTACGATACCGATCCCGACTACGACGGCGACACGCAGTCGCGCGATACGTTGTCGTTTCCGATCCACGTCGGCGGCGAGTGCAAAGAGAAGGACGAGCCGTGCAAGTGCAAAAAGCACGTCGACGTCAAGGGATATCTCGTCAAGGACGGCGGGAGATGGGATTTCAAGCACAAGCTCCGAAAGGTCGGAAAGGGTGATAAAGTGAAGGTCGTGTTCGAGGTCTCGTCCAAGATCAAAAAACGGTGCAAACGGGTGAAGCTGTCGTTTGCCTCGTATACCTCGAAGGACAGCGTCATCCTGTCGGGGTCGAGCAACAAGCGGCGGCTGTACGACATCGACGTCGGCAAGTTCGGGCCCGGAAAGCACAAGCTCGGCCCGATCAAGATGCCCTCCTGTTCGTTTCAGGTCGGCCTGACGTGCGGGGACGGATTGACAGGTCGGCAACTCGAAAACGACGGCCTCGAGCGGGGGCGCAAGCTCGCCTGGGGCGCCGGCGGCTGGGGCCAGTGCGACGTCAACACGAACGGTGGATGCACGAAGCCGCCCGGCTGGTGGAAGAGCTGTCGGTTCGGCAACGACCTGCAGAGCGAGAAGCTCGGCGGCCAGTCGTTCCTGTCGTTGTTGAACATGAACGCCTCCAGCAAGTTGTGGCTGAAGGTCGCGAAGTACTGGATCGCCTCGAAGGCGAGCATCCTGTTTTTCGACGCCTGGGTCCCGCCGTTCGTCGGCGACATGCTGTACCGATGCGGCGGTCTGCTGAAGGACAACGTCGGCTACATCCCGTACCGCAAGCGCCACAAGGCGAAGATGTGCGAGAAGGTCCTGAGCAAGTACGTCGGCGGCAAGATCGGGCCGGGCAAGTGTCGCGGGAACGGGCCCCCGAACGGCACGAACGGCTGATCGAAGTCGGTTGACCCGAGTGCTCTCCGAGGTGTGGCCCCGGGCGGGAGACCGTCCGGGGTCTTTTCGTGGGGGGGGTCGACCCGTGACGCCTCGGCGTGCCGAGGTGGAGGCTGGCCGGTGGTTCGAGTTGCCGACGACGGCGCCTGGGGCGGGATCAAAACCGGGCGGAGAGGTCGAGGCCGGTGGGGCGGAGGCGAAGTCGAACGGAGGCAGGGGGATCGGCGTCGGAGCCGGGCGAGGAGTTCTCGGAGCCGTCCATCCACAAAAACAGGGAGGTACCGAGGCCGACGGCGGCCACTCCCCCGGCGATGTACGAGCCGGTCGCTGCCGTGTCGTACAGACCGCGCCGGCACGCTCGCCGATTGGTGTCGCAGTGCAGACCGATGCCGTACAGCGTCGCGGCGGTCGCGGCCCCGGTGGCGCCGACGATCGTGACGACGGTCGGAAAGGTCTTCGAGGAGCCGGAGGGCGGGGGGGACTCCGGATCGGAGACACTCCGCTCGTCGAGAGTGAGGCTGAAGTTGTAGGTCTCGCCGGCCTCCAGGTCGACGCGCCTTTCGGTGGGCTCGTAGCCGTCCTTTTCGACGCGCATGACGATCGGACCGGGATCGAGCCGGCTGTCGATCGGTGTCGTACCACTGGTGACCGGCTCGCTCGCTTCGTCGCCGGCCCGCCGGATCGTGAGACCGGCCGCTTCGGGAGTGGTCTCGACCCGGACGGTGGCGCGGGCGTTTTCGCGGACCGACGCCTCGAGTCGCTCGATCGTCGTCTCGACCGCTCCGCGTTTGTCCGACTCGGGTTTTTCTTCGAGGAATCGCCGGTAGCGGGTCAGGGCCTTTTTCGGATGGCCCGCGCGTTCGTGGCACAGGGCGAGGCGGTAGTGAAGTTCGGGGCGGGGCACAATCTGGTAGGCGCGCTCGAAATAGGGGGCGGCCTCCTCGAAGTTCCCGGCCGAGTAGGCCTGTTTGCCGGCCTCGACGAGCTCGACGAATTTCGCTTTTTGCTCGCGCGAGAGGTCGTCGAGGGTGCGCGCTTCGGCGTCGTCCGATCCGTTCTGGGCGGCGAGACCCGAGGGAGCGAGCAGGCAGACGAAGGCGACGGCGAGGGCGGGGCCGGCGGCCGGCAGGATCGAGGGACATCGGTGTCTCATCGGTTCAGTGCGGGGCGGGGGTCACTCGTCGGTCAGCCAGTCGACGGACTTCTCGAATTTGCTGTCGATGTCGTCGTCTTCGTCGTCTCCACCCGGTACGTCGTTCGGTGTTTCGTCACCGCGGCGGAGGGCGTCGGAGTCGCCGGAGGAGGGCTCGGCGTCGTGCCGCGAGTCGACGCTGCTCTCGGGGTCGTCGTCCGGCGCCTGCTCGGAGTCGCTTTCGGTCGACGATTGCGACCGAGCGGAGGTCGTCTCGCCCGTGGACGTCGTCTCGTCCGGCGCCTCCTTTGCCGGCGGATCGGAGCCGCCGTACGAGTGTTCGCTGGCGGAGGGGGGTTCGCTCGGAGCATCGTCCGCGGAGGATGGGGCGTCGTCGCCGCCGGCGGTCCCGGCCGATGCCGCGGTCGGCGGTGCGGGGCCGGTGTCGTCGGATTCGGCGGTTGCAGTGGCGGGTTCGTCGTTCGGCTCGGGGGCTGCGCCGGTCCGGTGCGGCTGCGGGGAACCGGTTCGCTCGTCTGGAGCCGACTCGCTACGGCTCGGTGTGGAGGGCGATCCAGAGTCGCCGGAGCGGCTGACGAGAATGGTCGCGGCCCCGAGTCCCACGAGCACCACGGTCAGCGCGGCTGCGAGTTTGGCCCACCCCTCGAGATCGGAACGGGCGGTGAATCGTCCCCGGTCCTCGTCGATTTCTTCGGTGACCTGATCCGCCTGCTCCGCACGTGCAGTCCTGCGGTCGGTCGAGCGGGCGGAGATGGGTGCGGCGTCGGGCACCGTCGATTCGGCGGGAGCGTCGATCTCGAGGGCCTCCGGGGCATTCGGGGTGTCCGGATCCGCGGGTTGTTCGGTGGGTCGAATCAACCAGGGGTCGAGAGCCTCGAGCAGCGGACGCTCGGCGTCGGTGCGGATCGGAGCCGTCTCGAGTTGCTCGCGGACGGTGTCGATGCGTCGCCGGATCTCGCGGCCCCCTTCCGGCCGGGCCCCCGGGTCCTTTTCGAGCAGGTCGGCGACGAGCCGTTCGAGGGGTTCGGGAAACTCGCTGCCCGGCACCCGTGCGCTGAGCGAGGGCGGTTGGTTTTCGACGTGTTTGAGCATGATGTCGAACGGCGAGTCGGCCTGGAAGGGGAGACGGCCGGTGAGCATCTCGAAGAGGATGACGCCGAGCGAGTACAGGTCCGAACGGGAGTCGACCTCGAGCCCGTGCGCCTGCTCCGGGGAGACGTACTCCGGTGTGCCGCAGACCGCGCCGGTCTGGGTGAGATCCATCGACGAGCGCTTCGAGAAAGCGAGCCCGAAGTCGATGACCTTCGCCTGGAAGGCCTCGGTCGAGACCGGCACCAACAGGACGTTCTCGCGTTTGAGATCGCGGTGGATGATGTCGGCCTGGTGAGCCTCGACGAGGGCGGCGGCGATCTGGTTGGCGATCTCGAGTGCGAGGGTCGGATGCAGACGGGCGTGGGTCATCAGTTCGGTCAGCTCGAGCCCGTCGACGTACTCCATCGCCAGGTACGGGACCTCGAGGCGTTCGTCGTGGCCGAAATCGATCAGGCGAACGATATTCGGGTGGGTGAACCCGGAGATGACCCGCGCCTCGCGGAGAAATCGTTCGGTTAGCTCCCGGTCGTCGCCGCCGCGGGTGCGGATCAGTTTGATGGCCACCCGGCGCTCGACCGAAAGCTGCGTCGCCGTGTACACCCGCCCCATCCCCCCCTCGCCGAGTTTCGACTCGAGGCGGAATCGCTCGTCGATCGTCTCGCCGATCAACGACCGCCCCCGTCGCGTCCGGCTCGACAGATGGGCGCCGTCGTGCGGACAGACGTCGATTGCGATCTCGAACGTCTCCCCGCAGTCGGGACACACGTTGGCCATCGATGACCTCCAGCACGGCTCGGCTACCTGGTTGGTTGTATAGAGCAAAAGCGGGGACCGAACAAAGATCGCACGACGTCGACCCGGGGGTTCGGGGCGGAGCGTGCGGGTTCGGCGGGCGAGCCGGCGGCGAGGAGGGGCTCGACGGCGGAGCCTGGCGATCGGCCAGTTGTGATCCCGGGAGTGCCGTCTAGGTTTGCGATGTTTGGAGCCGTCACCAAGGCGACACGTTCACGGAGGCAGCAATGAAGACGCGTACGATCTATCGACTCGGGTTGGTTACGGGGATGGCGGGGCTTTTGTTGGCGGCGGCGGTGGGGTTCGTCTCCGACGATCGGGGCAGCGAGGCGGGGTGGAGTGAAGAGCGCGCGTCGCACGGGGCGTCGGCGGCGGCGACGGTCGAATCGGCCTCCTCGGAGAGGAGCTCGGAGAGGCCGCGGCTCGATGTCGCCTTCGTGATCGACGTGACCGGGAGCATGCAGGACGAAATCGAGGTCATCAAGACGCGCATCTGGGAGATCGCCAGCGAGATTGCCGCGGGACGACCGACCCCGGACGTGCGGTTCGGGCTCGTGTTGTACCGGGACAAGACCGACGAGTTCGTCGTCCGGCACGTCGATCTGACGCGCAACGTGGAGGTACTGCAAAGGCGGCTGGTCGACCTGGATGCCTCCGGCGGTGGGGATCACCGCGAGCATCTGCTGGCGGGACTCGACCAGGCGCTCGAGTTGGACTGGGAGTCGAGTGGGGAGGTCGTCAAAAAGATCTATCTCGTCGGCGATGCGCCCGGCCACACCGACTACGCCGACGGCCGACACCTGGAGGGATTGTTGGAGGAGGCGAATGACAAGGGGATTCGCATCGATTCGATCGGGTGCAGCGGCATCGGGCGGGCCGGCGGCAAACGTCAGTTTGCGCGCATCTCGGCGGGAACCTCGGGGACGTACCAGTCGCTGACCTATCACGCCGTCGTCGAGGACGATCACGGGGAACCGCAGTCGGTGGTCTATCGCGACGGCGAGGTGTACGTCGCCGAGGAGGTCCTGTCGACCGACGAGTGGCAGCGGCGAAGCGAGGAGCTGATCGAGTCGGGGCGCGTCGAGCGGGCCGGGGCGCGGACGGCCCTGGAGGCGCGCCGGGCCGCCGAGCGGACCAACAACTTCCGCGGGCTGATCGGCGAGGACATGCAACAGATGCTCGACTCCGAGGGCGTCGACTACTGAGGTTCGGTCCGGCGACGGGGGGAGAAGCCGGGCCACCACAGCAATGCCAGCAGCGTCATCGCCGAGACGTCGGTGACGGCGGCGATCTGGTGGACGTGTTCGGGCCATTCGGTGGCGAGCAGCCCGCCGGCGAAGCACGGGAGGGCGACCCAGAGGACGCGACGGTCGAGGAACACACCGATCAGGCCCGCCCCGAGTCCCGAGACGATCATCTCGTGGACCATCGTCTCGGCGAGGGGGACTCCGAGGGCGATCGTCGATTTGCGCAGGAGAATCGAGGTTCCGACGATCCAGAGGAAGGCGGCGACGAGCTGGCGGTTCGCGGTATTTTGAAACAGGTGTCGGCGACCCAGATACAGACCGACCGCGATCAGGGCCGAGATGACGAGGCTCTGGATGAACAGGCCGTCGTAGCCGAAATCGAACCCGTAGACCGAATCCATCGCGGCCGGGGCGTAGCTGAACAGGCCCCACAAAAGCCCCATCGCCAGGACGAACAGGCTCCGGGCCCGGCGTCCCGGCTCGACGTCGCGCTCGCGCTCCCGGGCCTTCAACTGTTCGAATTCGCGCTCGCGGTCCTGACGGGCGTCGCGCAGGGAATCGAGGCGTTCCCGGAGATCGGGCCGGGGGTTGGGCAGGTCGGCCAGAAGCAGCGACGCCGCCTTGAGGCCGCCTTGGTCGAGCTCGCGTTCGATCATCCGGACCATCACCTCCTGGAGGCCCTCGCGGGCGGCCTCGTTGGTCGAGTCGACCTCGAGAGCGCGCTCGAATCCGAAACGGCACTCGCCGAAGATCTCGTACAGTGATCCGTCGTGGTCACCCTCCTCGCCGTCGAGCCGGCGAAACTCCGCGAGGCGCTGTTCGGCCCGCCGGCTCAACTCGAGCGACTGACGGTGGCGTTTGAACTCGAGAATCGCGGTCTGGAACTCGTCGGCGGAGGCGTACCGCTCGCTCGGCTCGCGGGCCATCGCTCGGTTGCAGATCTCGGCCAGACGGTCGGGGACCGCCGGGCCGTAGGCAGGTGGCTCGGAGACGTAGGCGTGCCGGAAAATCTCGTACATCGACTCGCCGTCGTGGGGAGCCTCGCCGGTGACGATCCGGTGGAGGATCGCCCCCAGCAGGTAGACGTCGGTCTGGAGACCGTGTCGGTCGCCGCGGCCGGCCGCCATCTCGGGCGCCATGTAGGCGGGGGTGCCGGCCGGCTCGTCGATCTCGGTGACGTCCGGGATCCGGCCCGACTGGTCGGGATCGACGCTGACCGCCAGCCCCCAGTCCAGCACGTACACCTCGCCGAACGCCCCGATCATGACGTTTTCGGGCTTGAGGTCGCGATGGATCAGGGCGCGATTGTGGGCGTAGCGCACGGCGTCGCACACGTCGCTCAGGATCTCGAGGTGCCAGTCGAGCGGGTCATCGGCCTCGAATTCGCGGGGGGCGAGCGACGGATCCTCGAGCAGGTCGGACCAGGAGACGCCGCCGATGCGCTTCATCACCAAAAGCGGGTCGGCCTCGGGGTCCCGGCCCAGCCGGTAGACCGGCACGATGTTCGGGTGTTCGAGCCGTCCCGTAATCCAGGCCTCCTCGAGGAGAACATGCATCGCGTCGGTGCCGCCCTCGTCGGTGTGCAGGCGTTTAACGGCCACCTCGCGTCCGAGCGGTACCTGTTCGGCGGCGTACACCTCGGCGGTGCCCCCCTCGCCGAGTTTGCGGCCGAACTGCACTTCCGGCATCGCGCCGCCCCCGCTCGCACCGCTGATCTCGGGGAGTTTTCGGGTGAACGATCGGCCGCCGTCGGCGGCGATCCGAGTTTGGTCGCCGGGTTTCATCGTCTGTGTCTCGCCCAGATCGGCGACGGTCTCGCGCAGGGCGAACGTCTCCCAGATCTCGGAGAACTCCTGTCGGACGTCATCCGTCATGATACCGCCTCGTGGATCGATCCCTCTGCTTCGAACTCTCGCGGCTTGCGAGGGTAGTCGGTGGCGGCATCTGCGTCGAGAGGCCCCCTCGGTCAGGCCGCCACCCACCAGGCGACGAGGGTCATTCCGACGGCTGCGGCGACGAGGGTGACGAGGGCCGTCGTCAGCCGATTGGGGGAGTCGCCCGAGGGAACCTTGCTGTCGCGGGTGGGGGTTCGAGCGACGCCCGGACGGGGACGCTCACCTGCGGTCCGGCCGGAGAGAGTCGGGGTCTCGTCCGGCTCGCTGTCGCACACCTCGGCCGAATGCTCTTCCCGGCGGCTCTCCCCGTCGATCGCCGTCCAGGACATGCCGCTGGTCATGTCCGAGCTGCGGCGCTGCGATGCTTTCCCCTCGGACGGCTCGGAGTCCGGAGAGGGGGCCGCGATCCTCGAGGAGGCGGTGTCGGGCGTCGGGTGTTCGTCGGTCGGGGTCGCCGGCTTGGAGGGGGAGAGGTCGGCGGTTTCGGTCGTTGCCTCGGCGCGGGCCTCGTCGGCAGGGTCGGGCCGGGGCATCGAGGCGGTGGCGGTATAGCCGTCGCGGTAGTCCGGGAGGCGCTCGAGGTCGGCCAGGACGTCCTCGGCGGTCGCGTACCGTTCGTCGAGGGATTTGCGCACGAGCCGGTTGACGATCTGGCGCAGTTCGTCGGGTACGCCCGGCCGTTCGGCGATCTCGACCTGAAAGTGGGACGAGAGGTGGTGGTCGAGCGTCTCGATGGTCGACCCGCCGGCGGGGACGGCCCGCTCGCCGAGCAGAAGTTCGTAGGCGACGAGTCCGAGCCCGTACAAATCGGCGGGGGGACCGGGGTCGCGGTCGGTGGCGTTTTCGGGGGCGATGTAGCGGGGGGTTCCGAGAAGCGTCGACTCGCCGGTGATCTGGCGGAGAGTTTTTTCGTCGAGGGACCGGAGGACTTTGGCGATGCCGAAATCGAGGATCTTCAGGCGGTCACCTCGGCCGCATCGGCGGTAGACCATCAGATTGCCGGGTTTGACGTCCCGGTGGATGATCCCGTGGGCGTGGGCCTCGCCGAGGCTTTCGAGCGCCTGCTCGAGGAGGGTGACGACACGGGCGGGTGCGAGTGGCTCTCCCAGATGATCGGTCAGAGGTGCCCCGTCGACGAACTCGAGGACCATGTAGAAGCGATGATCGTCGGTGCGCCCGAAGTCGTGGAGCGTCACCGTCGCGGGGCTTTTCAACTGCGAGAGCACTCGTGCCTCGCGGCGGAATCGCTCCTCGAACTGCTCGGCAGTCTCGCGATTGTCCCGGACGGAACTCGCCCGGGAAGACTTCAGCACCTTGAGGGCGACCGGGCGGCCGATCGAGGTCTGAACGGCGCGATAGACCGTCGAGTGGCCTCCCTCCCCGACGCGACTCTCGATCCGATACCGCCCGTCGACCTCCGCACCGTGCTCGAGCGCTCCCTGCCGTTCCATCGCCTGCTCCCTGGCTCCGAAATGACGCCGGATTACACCCCGAACCTCTCTGTCGACCTCTCCTTCACGTCTACGGGTTCCGGGGCGACGGTGCAACACTCGGGCGGGGCGGAGCGATTTCTTGCGTCGGTCCGCAGCGACGTTATCGTCCAATTGGATCGATTCGCCGACCGCGCCACGGAGGCCGGTCGGGAGCTTCGAGGCCGACGGCTCAAGGAGGAGAGTATGTGGACCGGCACGATCACGACGATCGCCATCCTGTGCGTCTGCGCGTTGTACGTCTGGGAAGTGTACGATTTTTCGACCGAGCGAGGGGAGCCGCCCGAACAGCCTCGTCCGATCGAGCGCGGCGACTGGGACAGTCTGCTCGGACTGACGACCAGTGAGTTCGACAGGCTGGAGTGACCGGGGCGGGGATGGTCGCGGGATGCGAGCCTTGATCGCGGCGCCGACTTGGCTATCACTCACGGCGACGCCGTGAGGTTTTCCGAAAGACGTTGGACGAATCGATGGCCGAGTCGGAGCCCGACAGCCGGGAGGAGTTTCAGGCAGTCTGTCGCGTCGACGAACTTCCGGACGTGCGTCCGAAGCATGTGGAGGTCGGCGACCGCAGCATTCTCATCTGCAAGAGCGGCGGCGAGATCTACGCCGTCGACGAGATCTGTCCGCACGAAAAGCGGTCGATGCGCTACGGTGTCGTCCAGCGCGGCCAGATCGTATGCCCGCACCATCAGTACCGGTTCGAACTCGAGAGCGGCCGCTGCCGCCGCAGATGCGCGCCGGTCGAGGTCTACGAGACCAAAATTGACGAGGGGAGGGTGTACGTCCGCGTGGCCGGGACCACCTGACTTGCAACTCGCTGCGGTGCGGTTTCCCCCGGGTCCCCGGTGTCTGCCTTTCCGACGACCGGCGCCTCCGAGGTTATTCGTCGGTTCGGAAGTTCGGCTGCCGCTTCTCCAGAAACGCCTGAATGCCCTCCTGGCCCTCCTCCGATCCGGCGCAGGCGGCGATGGCCCGCCGTTCGCGCTCGAGATGTTCCTCGAGTGAACTGTCGAACGACCGGGTATACAGCCGTTTCATGCGCCCGAGTGCTTCGGTCGGCATCGCCGCGAGGCGTTCGGCCGTCTGTTGCGCCTCCGATTGCAGCTCGTTCGGAGCGACGACACGATTGACGAGGCCGTATTCTTCGGCGTCGTCGGGGGCGATCTCTTCGTCCAGAAACGCCATCTCGGTGGCGCGTCCGAGGCCGACCAGCCGGGGAAGCATGAATGACCCGCCGCCGTCGAAGGTGAGACCGCTCGAGGTGTAGCCGACGCGCAGGTAGGCGGCCGACGAGATCAGGCGTAGGTCGCAGGCGAGCGCCAGCGAAAATCCCCCTCCGACCGCCGGGCCGTTGATCGCAGCGAGGACGGCCTTCGACATGCTGCGAATCTGGACGATGGCGTCGTGAAAGATGCCGGCGTACCGGTAAAAGGCCTCGCCGGGATCCTCGGGGGAGGTCTCCTGGAGGACGCGCAGGTCGCCTCCGGCGCAGAAAGCCTTGCCGGCTCCGGTGATGACGACGACGCGGATGGCGTCGTCGCGGCCGACTTCGGTGGTCACCGCCTGGAGGCGCTCGAGGAGGTCCTCGTCGAGTGAGTTGAGATGGTCGGGGCGGTCGAGGGTGATTGTCGCGAGGTCGCCGTCACGTTCGAGGGTCAGGGGGGAATCGTCGCTCACGGTCTCTCTCCGTCGGTCGAGGGTGAAGTGTCGGGTGCGGGTGTCGCAGAGGACGGTGGTCGGTCGGGTGATTCATGCAGCATCTTTTGCTCGCCGGCCGCGAGTCGATCCAGAAGGAGGTAGCGCGCCGAGAGGGCGTTCCAGCTCGAGCCGAGCGACGAGCAAAAGACGATCGTCACCAGCAAAAAGAGGATGCCGTCGCCGAGCGTCCCCCACTTCCAGGGTTTCTCCTCGAGGAGTGTCCCCAGGATGGCGAGTGCGAGGACGCACAGGGCGGCGGCTGCGGTGGCGACGGTGACGACGCTGTCGTACGGAATGTTGGGGCTCGACGGACCGATCAGCATCGCATTGGTCGGCTCTCCGGCGAGCGCCCGGCAGTCGGCCTCCCAGCGAGTCAACCGTGCGCCGAGATAAAACGCCGCGAGTCCGGCGAGGGCGACGCCTCCGATGGCGAACGGAAACGAACTCGGAGTTTTGCGCTGCAGGGTGTGGCCGATGCCGATCCCGGAGCCGGCGACGAGAAGCGGCGGGAGTACGAACAGGAGTTCGGTCGCGGCGAGTTGAGGCAGCCGCGAGGGATCGAGCTGCCAGTACGAGACCGCACCGAGCGCGGCGGCCAGGATGCATCCGACCCACGGAGGCGACGTGCCAAACAGGTTGACCGCGCTCGCGCGGCGCTCGCCGGCTCGGCCCGCCATCGCGGTCTCGGCGGCGGCGAGGGCGGCGGTGCCGAGAAAGAAAAACCGCCCGTCGGCCAGCACCTCCGCCAGGGTGGCGGCGAAGATCTCAGCTCGCTCGGCAGAGGCGGCGGCACGGGACGCCGTCGCGGGATTGTCGATTCCGACGCCGACGTAGATCGCGCCGGTTCCGGTGAGCAGCACGACCGGAATCATCCAGACCGACAGCGGCACCGTCACGCCCGTTTGAGCGCGGTGCCACAGATACACCGCCACCGCGATCGTCAGGCCGAAAAACAGGTAGGCTAGCATCTCGTCACTCGCGACTCGCCAGTCGCCGTCCGCGATCCAGATCCGCGGTTTACCGCCCCAGCGTAGCCGCCGAAAGTCGAGGGTGGCAAGGCCGTTCGCGGCATGGCCGCGAAGGCCTCCCGATCGCAGCTCGAGCGTCGGTCAGTACGCACCGCCGGTCTGGTCCCCGGGAATGTAGTAGCTCGGACAGATGAACCGAAGGGCGCGCAGGATCGGATTGTCGCGCTCACTGCTTTCCATCTGTTCGAGCTTGGGGGCCATCTCCCGGGCGAAGTGCTCCTCAAAGGCTTCCTGGCGTTCCTCTTCGCTGTCGAATTGCTGTCGGATGTCCTCGAGTTCCCCGGCGTCGAGCCAGATGCCCGCACACCCGCCGCACTTGTCGATCTCGACGGTCCGATTGACCGAAAAGAACCGGTCCATCATCACCACGTTGCCGCATTTCGGGCAGGTGCGGTCGGCGTCGTGGTCGACCTCGATGCTGCGGTCGCGTTCGGTCTCGAGCAACACCTCGCCGGCAACCTCGTCGGGTTCGTCGACCTTCTCGAGTTCGAAACGATCGAACCACATTCCGCCACACCCGCCCTCACAGACGTCGACGCGCATCTCGTCCCAGTTCGGATTGTTCGGCAGTTCGACGTGGACCTCTTCGAGCGATCGGGCGCATACCGGGCAGTTCATCGTCTCCATCCTCCGTGGTCGGGCAAGTCGAACAGTGAAAGCCTCTGCGAATCGTCTCCAGCCTACGACGCGCGCGGCCCGACGGCAAGATCTCGGTTGCTACCGAGGGGCGAGTGACCCGACCCGGGTGCGGTCGGCCCGCCGTGGGCTCGCCACTTCTCGGCGCCGGGCGTCCTCCAGGTGCGCGCCCGGGTTTGCTCCAGGGCGGGTCGTTTCCAACAACCGCCCCGTGGCGATCATTGAGAGAACCGTGGAGGCGATGTCACCGACGAGGGTTTGCGATGAGCCTCGAATTTCGGGCGAGCCGTGCCGAGACCGTGGGATTGGAGCTGGAGTTGCAGATCCTCGATGCCGAGACGCTCGACCTCGTCGATGGGATCGTGCCGCTTTTGGCGCGATTTCCGGACCGTCGCCACGTCAAACCGGAGTTTACCCAGACGACCGTCGAGGTGGTCTCGAGTCCCTTCGACGAGATCGCGCTTCTCGACCGTCAGGTGCGCGGCGTGTTGCACGAGTTGGTCGAGGTGGGACGGCGGGTCGGTGTGGTCTTCGCCGGGGCGGGGACGCACCCGTTTTCGGTCCGTGCGGCCGCCGTCACTCCCGATCCGCGCTACCACCGGATCGAAAAGGAGGCGGGAGTCCTCGCTCACGACAAGATCACGTTTGCCACGCACGTTCACGTCGGGGTGCCGGATCCCGCAGCCATGATGCGGGTGTTTCGGGACTTCACCGCCGCACTGCCGGTCCTGATTGCGCTCTCGGCCAACTCTCCGTTTTGGCGCGAAGAGACGACCGGCTTCGCCGCCTATCGTCATCGGGCTCTGGCAACCTCGAGAAGTTACGGGGCGCCGCCGGCGCTCGAGACATGGTCGCAACTTCGCGGTTTTTTCGACGCCGCCCGGCGGGCCGGCATGGTCGAGTCGATGCGGGATCTGCACTGGGACGTGCGGCCGAGGCCGGGGCTGGGAACGGTGGAAGTTCGGGTGATGGACGCCCAGTCGACGCTGCGCGAGGCGGTCGGGTTCGCCGCGTTCGTGCGTGCTCTGGCTCGATATTTTCGGACGACGCCGCCAGCCGAACGACCGGTGGAACTTCCCGACGTGGTGCCGATCTGGTTCGAGCGAGAAAATCACTTTCAGGCGACTCGCGCCGGGCTCGAGGCCCGCTATATCGGCCGGGATGCCCGGGTGCGCCCACTGCGAAGCGTCGCTCGGGCGCTGTTCGACTCCGCGCTCGGGGCGAGCCGACGGTTCGGCGAATCGGAGTACCTGGAGAGCGTCGAAGAACTGTTCGACTCGCCGGGCCATCGGCGCCAACTCGCGGTGTACGAGCAGACGGGATCGCTGTGCGAGACCGTCGGCGTGCTCGTCGACATCCTGTCGCGGTGACCGGGGGCTTCGGTCGAGATTCTCCTTTCTGCCCGGCCAGTCGTCCTGTTAGGCTCCAGCGCGGCGATCCTTTCGGACATGCTGGAGACGTTCATGACGGATTGCGACCTGCTCATCGATCGGATTCGAGAGTCGATCATCGGGGCGGATCGGGCGATCGCGACGCCGTACGGGCGCCGGCGGGTGACGTACGCCGACTACACGGCCTCGGGGCGCGCCCTCGAGTTCATCGAGGATTACATCCGCGAGCAAGTTCTGCCGCTTTACGCCAACACGCACACCGAAACCTCCGGGACGGGCCTGCAGACGACTCGATTCCGGGAGGAAGCCCGGGAAATCATCCACGAGGCGGTCGCGGGCAACGACGACGACATCGTGCTGTTTTGTGGGTCGGGGGCCACCGGGGCGATCAACAAACTCGTCGAGATCTTGAACATCCGGCTCCCCGCCGAACTCGACCAGGCGTACGACCTCTCCGGACAGATTCCCGACGAGGAGCGTCCGATTGTCTTCATCGGGCCCTACGAACACCACTCCAACGAACTGCCGTGGCGCGAGTCGATCGCGGAGGTCGTCGAGATCGAGGAGGATGCGGACGGGTTGATCGATCTCGAGGATCTGGAGCAGAAGCTCGTGGCCTACGAGGATCGACCGATGAAAGTCGGGAGCTTTTCGGCGGCGTCGAACGTCACCGGGATTGGCTCGAAAACCCGGAAGACGTCGGTGCTTTTGCATGAATACGGAGCGTTGTCGTTCTGGGATTTTGCGGCGGCGGGCCCGTATGTCGACATCGAGATGAACATGTCGGGCGACGAACTCGCCTACAAAGACGCCGTGTTTTTGTCGCCGCACAAATTCATCGGCGGTCCGGGGACGCCGGGCGTGCTCGTGGTCAAGGAGAACCTGGTGGATACCCGCGTGCCGACCGAGCCGGGTGGGGGGACGGTGGCGTACGTCAACTCCGAGGAGCATCGGTATCTCGACGATCCCGTCCACCGCGAAGAAGGGGGGACGCCTGCGATCGTCGAGTCGATTCGGGCCGGTCTCGTCTTTCAGCTCAAGGAGACCGTCGGCCACGAAGCAATCGAAGAGCGCGAGCGAGCCTTCATCGAGCGGGCGATCGAGCGGTGGTCCGGGCATCCGAACCTCGAGATTCTGGGCAATCCCGACGCCTGGCGGCTCTCGATCGTCTCGTTTGTCGTCTCCCGGAACGAGCGGCATCTGCACCACGATTTCGTGGTCGCGCTGCTCAACGACGTGTTCGGCATTCAGGCGCGGGGAGGATGCTCGTGCGCCGGGCCCTACGGACATCGGCTGCTCGGGATCGACCTCGAGACTTCGCACGAATTCGAGCGGGAGATTTTGCGTGGATGCGAGGGGGTGAAACCGGGGTGGGTGCGGGTGAACTTCAACTATTTCGTCGACGAGAAGGTCGTCGACTACATCCTCGAGGCGGTCGAATTTGTCGCCGAGCGCGGCTGGGAGTTGTTGCCCGACTACGCCTTCGAGCCGGAAACCGGCCGCTGGTATCATCGCGAACGGCGCCTCGAAGCTCCCCATTCACTGCGGGACGTCTCGTATGCCAACAGTTCCCCGGCCGACGTCGATGCGCGGATGACCGCCCCGAAATCGGAGCTGGACCGCTACCTGGCCGAAGCCCCGAAGATCGCCGATCGGGCGGCCGAACGCTTCGAGACCCTCGAATTGGCGCCCCCCGAGTTGCCCGAGCACTTCGAGTCGCTCCGCTGGTTTCCGCTCCCCCACGAGGCACTCGCCGAAATCAACGGCGAGGGCTGCCCGTAGAACACGCGGGGGGACCGTTTATCTTCGCGAGGTGTGCGAGACTCCGCATGTTCCTGGATAACGTGTATTTTTCGGAGTGAGTGCTCCCGTCGGGTGCGCTCACAGCAGACGCGTCTGGTCGGAGCCTTCGTCGGTCGTCAATTCGTTCCAGGGAAGTGGCGGGACCTCGGCATCGCGCTCCTCGAGCAATGCCTGGAAGCGCCGTGCGATGATCGGCGATTTCCGCTCCAGCGGGCAGTGGACGAAAAAGTACACCTCGGTCCCTTCCTCCAGCCAACGGGCGATGCGATTGGCCCACGGGTCGAGGTATTGCTCGTTGCGTTCGACGTCCGGGTGGCCGATGTAGCGGACGAAGGTAAAGGACGCAGTTCGTCGAGCCACGAGAGGTACGTTCGGTTTGTCGCGCTCGGACTGGATGCGCGCGGTCGTCTCGGGCTGATGGATCGGTCGACTGTCGAGGATGACCCGGCCGACCCCGAGTCTGGCGAGTACGTCGTCGAGGCGTTCGACGGTGGACTCGTGGTACCAGGCGGGGTGTCGCACCTCGACGGCGACGGGAGCCTTGTGGCGGGGCCAGGCGCGGAGGAAATGCTGTAGGTCTTCGGTTTGCCGGGGACCGTACCGAGGGGGCAACTGCAGATGAAAGGGGCCGAGATGATTGCCGAAGACCTTCATCGGCTTGAGAAATGCGGCGGTTTGTTGCTTTCGATCGGAAAGGCGCCCGTCTCGGTGGGTGATCGACTGATGGAGCTTCGGACAGATTCGAAAATGCTCGGGCATGCGCTCGGCCCAGCCGGCTACCCGCTCGCGACTGGGGACGTGGTGAAAGGTGGTGTTCCCCTCGACCGCGGTCATCCGCTCGGTGTACAGGTCGAGGTACTCTCCGGCGCGGGCCGTCGAGGGATAGAAATTGCCGACCCACCCATCGTGGGCCCACAGGGCACAGCCGATTCGATACTGCATGGGTTTCGTCGGGGCTCGCGTACGTTCGGTTGCCGAACGAAGTTTACTCCACGAACTGTGTCGTCTCCCGGTCGCATTCCGGCAAGCAATGGTGAGAGCGTCCGTGTCGTACACACAATCTCAGGAGTACGGGTGTCGTATCAGTCGTGGCCGAGCACGGGGTGAGGGGCGTAGGGGGCTTCGAGGGCGGCGATTTCGTCGTCGGCCAGTTCGATCTCGGTCGCCTCGACGGCTTCTTCGAGTTGCCACATCTTCGAGGCCCCGACGATCGGGGAGGTGACGCCGCGCTGGTGCAAAAGCCAGGCGAGCGCGAGCTGAGCCGGGGAGTACTCCCGGTTGTCGGCGAGGGCGAGGAGGGCGTCGAGGACCTCGAAGTCGGCGTCGCGGTAGTACATCGAATGGGCGAAGTCGTCTCCCTCCGCACGGGCCGTCTCGCCGCTTTTGTCGCGGTTGCGGTTGCCGGCGAGAAAGCCGCGGGCCAGGGGACTCCACGGGCAGATGCCGACCCCCTGATCGCGACACAGCGGATTCATCTCGCGTTCCTCCTCACGGTACGCGAGGTTGTAGTGGTTCTGCATCGCGACGAATTTCGTCCAGTCGTGCAGTTCGGCGACGTGCTGGGCCCTGGAGAATTGCCAGGCGTACATGCTCGAGGCCCCGATGTAGCGGACTTTTCCGGAGTCGACGAGGTGATGGAGCGTTTCCATCGTCTCCTCGATCGGCGTCGTCTCGTCCCAGCGGTGGATGTAGTACAGGTCGATGTAGTCGGTATCGAGTCGGCGGAGCGACTGGTCGACGGCGTGCATCAGATGTTTTTTCGACAGGCCGCGTTGATTCGGGCCCTCTCCGGTCGGGAAATAAGCCTTCGTCGCCAACACGTACTCTTCGCGGTCGGCGCAATCGTCGAGTGCCCGTCCGACGACTTCTTCGCCCACCCCCTCGGAGTACATGTCGGCGGTATCGAAGAAGTTGATGCCGAGCTCGAGAGCGCGCTCGATGAAGGGCCGAGACTGCTCCTCGTCGAGGACCCAGTCGCGCCACTCGGGCGTCCCGAAGGTCATCGTGCCGAGGCAGAGAGTCGAGACTTTCAATCCGGTGTCGCCGAGGCGAACGTAGTCCATAACTGGGGCTCAGGGCGGCAAGGAGAACGCATCGAACGAATCCGGAGAATAACGCCGAAGCGGCGGCGCGTCCACGCCACGCGGACGGCGGCGAATTTGTGTCCCCCGGAGGCCGCGTCGCGCGACCATCATCGGCGTCTCGATACCCGTATCCGAACCGGCGAGGTGGGCCGTTGCGTGATCGAGGTGAAGACCTCGAGGGGCGGCTCGGTGAGGTTGTCGAACTCCCAGTCTCGAGCGAGTGTGGCGACGACGAGAATCGCCTCCATCATCGCGAAGTGATTGCCGATGCAGATCCGGGGGCCGCCGCCGAACGGAAAGTACGCGTAGCGAGGAAGTTCGTCTTCGAGTCCTTCGAGCCACCGGGCGGGCCGGAACCGATCGGGCTCGTCGTAAAACCGGGTGCTTCGGTGCGCGACGGCCTGCGACATGAACACCTGGGCCCCCTCGGGAATGCGCAGCCGGTCGAGTTCGACCTCCTCGGTCGCCTCGCGACCGATCGCCCAGGCAGGAGGGTAGAGGCGAAGCGCCTCTTTGACGACCGCCTCGGTGTACGGCAACCGGCGGGCGTCGGCTGCGCTCGCTCGGTCGTCCCCGAGCACCTCGTCGACCTCCAGGCGAAGTTTCCGTGCCGCCTCCGGATGTTCGGCGAGAAGAAACCACGCGTAGGTGATCGCAAGGGCTGTCGTCTCGTGCCCCGCCAGAAACAGGGTGATGACCTCGTCGCGCAGCTGGGCGTCGGTCATCGACTCCCCGTCGTCGTCGGTCGCTTCGATCAGGCGATACAGGAGGTCGTCGCCGGGTTCGTCGCGCTCGCGCCGTTCGTCGATCAGGTCGTAGATGATCTCGTCGAGTTCCCGGCGTGCCTCCCGGTACGCCCCTTTGGTCGGCGAGGGGATCGCGTCGGGGACGAAGCGCCAGAAGCTGTGCGTGATCTCGTCGAAATACTCCATCGCCGCGTCGGTTGCAGAGGCGACGCGTTCGATGCGGTGTTCGAGATCGAGATCGAAGAGGGTCTGGACGACGACCCGGAGGGTCAGCTCCATGACGTCCTCGTCGAACCGGCGTACCTCGCCCCCCTCCCAGCGCTCCATCAGCCGTTCCGTCTGCGAGACCATCACGTCGGCGTAGTGGGCGATCTGGCGGCGCTGGAGGTTCGGCGCGACAAGCTTGCGCTGTTCTCGCCAGTGGTCGTCCTCGCTGGTCAACAGTCCGCGCCCCAGAAAGTCGTCGAGTTCGTGGGTCAGGCGGTCTTTGTGAAAGGACTGATGTTCGCGCAGAAGCACCTGCTCGGTGATTTCCGGGTCGCTGACCAGAAAGACGGGATCCATCCAGCCGAGCCGGAAACGAGCGACGGCGCCGTATTCATCGGCCAGCGCCTCGAAGGTCGCCACCTGGTCGCGCACGAAGTCGTACTGTAGCTTCAGGGTCTCGAGGGGACCGGGCCCGGGGGCGGCAGTCGCATCGTCCCGTGAGAAAAGTTTCGAAACGAAGGCATCCATGGCAGGTTCGGGGCGACGAGGATACGAATCGAAAGATGAGCTTTTATTCACATTCTTATAATATGAGTAAAGGCTCACGTTTCAAGCGCATCTCGCGAGGAGGTCGACATGTCGGAGTACTCACCGCGCAGAAAGCCCCAGCAGGCACGGTCCCGTCGGACCTGGGAGGCGATTGTCGGGGCGGCCTCCGAGATGCTGGTCGAAGTGGGATATGCCGAGATGAGCACCAACAAGATCGCCGAGCACGCGGACGTCAGTGTCGGGTCGATCTACCAGTATTTTCCGAACAAGGAGGCGATCGTGGTGGCGGTGCTCGATCAGTTCTCCGAGCGTCAGTTCGAGATCCTGGCCGACGGACTCGAACAGGCCCGCCAGGCGGGTCTGGAGGAGGCGGTCGAGACGATCGTCGGCAACATGCTCGAAGCCAAGCGCGACGATCCGGAGCTGAGTCGCGTGTTGTTCGAGGAGTTGCCGCCGGTCGGCCAATACGACGTGCACAACGAGTGGCGCAGACGGGCGACGGACCTCGTTCGGGAGGCCCTCCAGGCGCGCGACGAAACGCTGGAGCCGCGCGATCTCGAGATGGCGGCCTTCGTGTTGGTCAACGCGATGAACGGGATTGTCCAGGCGACCGTGGCGAATCGGCCCGAGCTTTTGGACGGTGACGAGCTACTCGAAGAGACCGTCGAGCTGGTTCTCGGGTATTTGACCTGACCCGTCGCCTCTGCCGGGCGCCGGGGAGCCGGTCAGTGGCGATCGAAAAGTGATCGGTAGTTTTCGAGTACTTCTCGCGCGGGCTTCAGCCGGACGGTCGCGTCGTCGTCCGGTGTCGATAGGACGACGGCCTTGGTGGCAATCTGGATGGCTCGGGCGGGGGGCTCGACTTTCTCGACGCGCCGTCTGGCGGCAACCGGGGAGTCGTGCTCGTAGATCTCGGCGGTCATCGTCGCGTCGTCCCACTCGAAGTTCTGGACGGTCCGGGACTCGCCGTCGGTCTGGACCCGGGCGGATTCGGATTTGGGCTTCCACTCGGTCAGTTCGATGGCTTCGAAGATACTCGCATTCGAGGCGTCGACGGCGGCGAAGGTATGGCCACGGCCGAGATACGGGACGTAGGTGGTGACGTAAGCGTCGACGTGGGCGGCGGTCTCCCGATCGGAGAGCAGCTCGACGAGCGTCGGGCCGGCCAGAAAGTAGCCGAGATACAGGAGTCCGACGCCTCCGATCAGAGTTCCGAGCACGGCGGCGGCCGTGTTGGCCCGGCGCGGGCGAGACTGGCGACGGGGACGTTTCGCATCGGGGGGCGGCGTATCGGCGTTTTCGGAATCGCCGGGTGTGGTCTCGGACTCGGATGAGTCGTCGATCTCTTCGAGCGCCAGCGTCTCCTCGTCGGATTCGGGTTCGAGCGCGACGCCCGGTCCCTGGACCTCGTCGTCGCCGGAGGACGGTCCAGATGGTTCCGCCTCCGAGCTCCCCGACTTCCGCTCGTCGACGACGGGGGAGGATCGGGAGGGGGACGGGCTCGGCTCCTCCGGGCGTTCCTCCTCGCTTCCGAACCAGTGGTCCGTCTCGAGGATCGGTCCGCTCGATGATTCGTCGAGTCCACTCGGGACGCCGTCGTGCTCGGCGGAATCCGGCGGCTGCGCCTCGGGCACGGAGACGTCCTCGCGGGTTCCCGCCGACGGATCGACGACGGCGGCCTCGTGGTCCGCGAGTTCCAGCTCGTCTCCCGGTGCCGAGTCTTCGCCGTCGTCCAGCTTTCGGAGGGCCTCGAGCATTTCGGAGGTGGACTGAAATCGGGCGGACGGCTCCTTGGAGACGGCGGTCTCGACGATGCCGCGAAGCCGCGGCGAGATCTCGAGCGTGTCGGGGAGCGAAAAGGGCTCGGAGCTGACCTGCCGGCTCAGCATCGCGATCGTATCGTCGTGTTCGATCGGAGACCGACCGACGAGTAGCTCCCAGAAAACCAGCCCGAGTGCGTACAGATCGGTGGCCGCAGAGAGGGAGTCGGATTTTGCCTGCTCGGGCGCCATGTACCGTGGGGTGCCCAGGATGATCTCTTCGCGAGTCACGTCGGAACTTCGGTCGGGATCGGCCTCGACGGCCGTCGGTTTGGCGATCCCGAAATCGAGCAGCTTGACGCCGTCCGGCCGTCCGACCCGCTCGAAGACCATGATGTTCGAGGGCTTGACGTCGCGATGGAGGACGTCGTGGGCGTGAGCCTCCTGGAGGCTCTGCAATATCTGGCGGACGATCCGCACGGCGCGATCCGGGGCGGCGGCCCCCTCCTCGTCGAGCAATTCGTCCAGGGTTCGCCCGTCGATGTATTCGAAGACGGTATACCAGGTTTCATCGTCGTGCGTGCCGAAATCGTAGATCGTGACGGTGTTGGGGTCCTTGAGCTGAGAGACGAGTCGAGCCTCGCGCTCGAAGCGGCGCACCCAGGTCTCGAGGCGCGAGACGTCGTCGAGGGATTCGCGCGAGGGGGCGAGATCGAGGATTTTGAGGGCGACGTCGCGGCCGAGATTGACGTCCTCTGCGCGGTAGACGCTGCTGGAGGTCCCCTCGGAGAGAACCTCGAGAAGGCGGTATTGGCCGGCGAACAGCTCCGTGTCGGCATCCTCAGACATCGGCTCGTCCTTCGGTTGTATCCACTTCGATCAGGCCCCGGCGAGGGCAGCGCCGCAGACCCGGAGGACCTGCCCGTTGATCGGTTGAGCGCCGGGAGAGGCGAGAAAGGTGAGGGCGTTGGCGACATCGAGGGGCCGGCCGCCCTGGCTGAGGGCGTTCATTCGGCGGGCGACCTCGCGGATGACGGCGGGCATCTCGTCGGTCATCTGGGTTTCGATGAACCCGGGGGCGACGGCGTTGGCGGTGATCGCCCGATCGGCGAGTTCGTCAGCGAGTTTGCGCACGAATCCGATGAGGCCGGCCTTGCTCGTGGCATAATTCGCCTGTCCGACGTTGCCGGCGATGCCGGCGATCGAGGAGAGGCACAGGATCCGGCCGTGCTCACAGACGAGTTGGTCGTCGAGCAGCCGGCGTGTGATCCGGAGCGGGGCTTCGAGATTCACCGCCAGCGACTGGCGCCACGCCTCGCGTGCCATCTTGACCAGCGTGCGGTCCCGGGTGATGCCCGCGTTGTGGACGAGGATGTCGATCCCGTCGCAATCGGCCGCAGCCTCCGCGATGGCTTCGGGAGCGGCTTCGTCGGTCAAGTCGAGGGGAAGCGGGACGGCACCGACCGCGCGTTCGAGCCGGTCGAGCCGGTCGTGGCCGGGCAAGTCGACAGCGAGGACCTCGGCCCCCTCGTCGGCGAGACGGCGGACGGTGGCGCTGCCGATGCCGCCGGCGGCGCCGGTCACCAGGGCGGTTCGGTCGGCCAGGAGCTCGCGCGCTCGGTCGCCGTCGGGGTGCGAAGCCGAGCCGGCGCGGAGGCGAAGCGGTTGAGCCGAGACATACGCCGACCGCGAGGAGCTGAAAAACCGTAGT
>CAZRLK010000016.1:0-17636 GCA_964600555.1 uncultured Bradymonadales bacterium | reverse complement strand
TACCCCGCAATCCCAAAGTGGAACAGCATGCCTACCGTAGTGAGCGATCGAGACGCCCCTCGGCACCCTCCTCGACGACGAGCAGGTTGGCGGTCTGGCCGAAACGCCCGCCCTCTCGGGCGAGACTCCGGGTGAACCCCTCGATGCCGCGCCGGGCGGCGGCGGTCGCCACTGTGCGACTCGTCTGATCGGGGCGCGCCAGGACGACGGCTTTGCCGCACGGTCGTAGCGACCGGAGTCGCGGGTGGAAAAATTCGTAGAGTCGGTCGAGATCGTCGGGATGCTCGACCCGCGAGGCATCGAACACGAGTCCGTCAACCTTCTCGGAGTCGTCGTCGATTGGCGTTTCGACGAGTCGTCCCTCCTGCGATCGTGCCTCCTCGCGGAGGTCTTCCAGATCGGCGAGATGCGGGGGAGCCACAAGCGTCGCCCCGGCTCCCAGGAGCGCCTGCGAGGCGGGATGCAAGAGCGGGCTGTCCGGGGAGCCGTGCAGCGCGATACGATGCTCCCGGAGGGGATGGGGCCGAGTCGGTTCGCGGTTGCGCTCGAGGGGTTGCGGGATCGGCACGGGGAGGCCGAGCTGCTTGATGGCGCGTCTGGCGGTGGGAGACTTGGCGAGCGTCAACAGATAGTCATTCATGAAAAGCAGCGTCGTGGTTTGTAGCTCGAAACGAGCGAGTTCACAGGGGGTCGTCGGAAAGTCGGGTAGCGAGACGGACGGTATCGGCCACCGTCGCCCGGGTCGCCGATGGGTCGCGACTTTTCGGTGCGGCGGTCTCGTCCCTTCCCGGGGCGGTGGCCCGCGATCACGTCTCGGGTTCGTACTCGCCGATCATGTACGCCTCCGTCTCCGGTTCGTCACCGACGGCCACGGCTCTCGGCTCCGAGGCGTCACCTTCGCCGACGTACAATCCGACCTCGGCCGGCAACACGAGCGGTCGTGTAAACCGTACGTCGAGTGTACGGATACGCCGGTCGTCGTCGAGCCGATTCGCCTCCAATCCCTCCCAGGCGCGCGACATCGTCGAAAACCCGTGCAGAATCGTGTTCGAAAAGCCGGCCGCTCGGGCCGCCGGGGCGAGCCAGTGGATCGGGTTGAAATCGCCCGTCAGCTTCGCGAAATCGAGCCCGGCGCTCGCGTCGAGCTGCCAGCGTTCGGCTTCCTCGAGCGTCGAGTCGACGATCGGGGCGTCGCCGGGGTCGGAATCTTCCTCCTCGTGGCCCGGTCCGGCGTCGCTCGACGCGGGGAGGACCAGCACGTTGAACATGTGGGCTTCGATCGCCTTCGGCCGGTGGCGCGGGCCGGTGTGAATGCGGTGGTGCAGCCGAATGCGCCGCGGCGATTCGTCGATGTCGACGAGTCTGGCGGAGGCGCGCCAGTCGGTGTCGAGCGGCAGGGGCGCCTCGGCGATCAGCCGGCAGCCCCCGTTGACCATCTCGTGGAGTGGAAGCGGCAGATGCGAGAGTGTCTTCGCCAACAGGTCGAACGTCCACTGCGAAAACAGGTGCGGAGGGGCGGTCTCCTCGTAACGATCCGGGTTGCCGCCGAGATGTTCGACGTAGCGACGCACGAGGTCCCGGGAGGGCGGGGAGAGCGTCTTGGAAAACTCCCCACTTTCGTGCAGATCCGGGTCGTCCGAGAGGAACCGACGAAGCGGGGCGGTCGCGGAGGCGGCGGCGATGCGACCGAGCGCCGTCAGTCCGGAGGATTGATGAAAGATGAATCTCGACGGTACCGGCATGGGATCGATTCTCCAGAGAGGCCCGTGGTTGGCGGCGGCGACATGACTGGGACGTATGCGACGTGATACCGGATTTTGCGCGGCTTGTCAGTACGCCGACGGCATCGACACCCGCTCGAGGTGGGGGAGGAGGGGCGATGAAAGACAGCGAGGGGCCGAGATGTTACAAAAAATTCGACCGGGGCGCCGCGCCCGCGATCCGGACAAACGAGCGTTTCGCGTTCGACACGCAATCGATGACGCAACAGACCTACGCCGACATTCTGGAGGCAGGGGGAGGTCTCGTCGTAATCGACGCATACGGCAGTCGGGGGGAGGGTTGTGTCGAATTTGCCGACGGGACGATCGCGGTGCCGGGGGCACTTCCCGGAGAGCGCGTCGAGATTGCCCTCGAGCCGCCCGACCGTGAGGCGCCCGAACGCGTCGATGCGAGGCTGGTCGAGGTTGTGGAGCCGGCCGACGCTCGCCGTGATCCGCTGTGCGATCGAGACGACGTCTGTCACGGCTGCCAGCTTCGTCACACGACGGTCGTCGAAGAGATGCGCTTCAAGCGCCGGCGGGTGAGAGAGGCGCTCGAGCGGCATGCCGGATGGCCGGCCGACGAGCAGCCGGAGGTCGAGTCGATCGGGCCGTTTCCTCTGCGCCGCGGGGACGCCCATCGCATGCGAACGCGGCTCGCCTACCGCGAGACCGGCGAGGGCGATGCGGAGGTGGGACTGGCGACGCCGGTCCGCGATGGGCCGGTGGCGATGAGTGATTGTCCCGCGCTGACCGGCGCGGCCCGGCGATTGGTCGGCTACCTGGAATCGACGCTCGACGAGCTCGCCGATCCGCCGCCGGCGTTCGAGTCCGGAGAGGAGGAGGCGGCGGCGGCGCGGCCGGGCATCCGACGTGTTGCGGTCGTCTCTCCGACCTACGGACGCGGACTGATCGACCTGCAGGTCGAGGGACTCGCGAGCGACGTGACGCTGGTCGAGTTTCTGCACTGCGATCGCGTCGAGTGTTTTGTCGACGAGCTGGTCGAGCGGCTCCCCGCCGATGTCGGCCTCTCGGTCGTCAGCGGCGAGATGCGGGAGCATCTCGAGCCGCCGGAGCGCGTTCGGTTGCCCCTCGCCGGGATGCGGCTGGTGGCCGGCTGCGGGGACTGGTTGCCGGCGACGCTCGAGCCGACCGAGGCGTTGTACGAGCACCTCCTCGAGCGGCTCGCCCTCGGGGAGGACGACCGGTGTCTGGACGTCGGGTGCGGCATCGGAACGTTGACCCTTCTGGCGGCCGAGCGCACCGAGGCGGCGGTCGGCGTCGACAACAACCGACGCTCGATCGAGGCGGCGGAGTTGAACGCGGTCGAACACGGGATCGACAACGTCGAGTTCGTGCCGAGTGGCTGGGAGAAGGCGCTGCGCCAGCTCGCGCTCGCCGGGCGGAACTTTTCGGTGGCGACGCTCAATCCGACGCGCTCGCCGATCGGGGCCCGAGCGCTCGCGTATCTTGGCCAACTCGGCATCGAACGGGCGATGTACCTGGGTCCGGCGGTCGAGGCGGCGGCCCGGGATCTCGGAGTGTTGCGCGAGCAAGGGTGGATGGTCGATCATCTGGCCGCGGCGAATCTCGACCCTGCGAGTGCGCAGGTCATGCTGGTGGCCGAGGTGAGACGGTGAGCGACGCATCGAGGACAGATGCCGGAAGCGCGAGAGCCGGGGGACCCGGCTCGCCGGAGGAGCTGGTCGGGGAGGTGCTCTCGGATCGGTACCGGATCGAGGCCCACATTGGGGGCGGGGGGATGGGCGAGGTGTATCGGGCGGAACACGTGATGATGAAAAAGACGGTGGCGTTGAAGGTGTTGCGCCCGGAGGTGGCCGGCCGGGACAACGTCGCCGAGCGGTTTCGGCGGGAGGCGCAGGCGGCGGCGAACCTCGATCACCGGAACGTCTGTGGGGCGACGGATTTCGGCCGGACCGACGACGGGGCGTTTTACCTGGTGATGGAATATCTCGAGGGGGAGACGCTCAACGACCTGCTCGCTCGGCGAGGCAGACTCTCGGGCGATCGCGTCGTCGAGATCGCCGACGGAATGGCGGCGGCGCTCGAGCGGGCCCATGAGATGGGGATCGTCCACCGCGATCTCAAGCCCGACAACGTCATGCTCGTCACGCGGAGCGGCGGCGAGGAGGTGGTGAAGGTCCTCGATTTCGGCGTCTCGCGGGTGCAGATGGCCGAGGACATGCCCTCGCTGACGCAGACGGGAGCGATCTTCGGGACCCCCGATTACATGGCGCCCGAACAGGCGGCCGGGGAGACGATCGATTACCGGGCCGACCTGTATGCGCTCGGGGCCGTGATGTACGAGCTGCTGGCCGGTCGGCCGCTGTTCGACGCCGAGGAGTCGGTCCGGGTGATGGCGGCGCACCTGGAGGAGCAACCGGTGCCCCTCTCGGAGGTCGACGGCCGGGTGGGGGCCTCGGAAGAGCTGGCGGATCTGGTGATGGGTCTGCTGGAGAAGGATCCCGAGGAGCGGCCCCAGTCGGCGACCGACGTGCGCGGTCGGCTGGCGGCCATCCGCCAGGGCGGAGTGGCGAGTGCCTCGAGCGACGGGGCGCCGGAGATGGCGGGCGACTCCGACGAGACGCACGCCATCGAAATCCAGGTGCCGACGGGCAAATGGCTCGAGCGCGTCGGCGATCGGTCGAGGATCTGGCTGGAGGAACTCGATGCTCGGGTCGAGTTCGATCTGGCGGGGCTCGTGCCGAATGATTTCGACGTGCGGACGCTCGACCGCAGGACGATGGTGGCCTTGGGCATCCTCGCCGGGGCCTGCGTGGTGTTCGTGGCGGTGCTGGTGTTGTTCGTGGCGAGTCTCGTCGGCGGCACCCCGCCCGAGGAGATCGTCGATCAACTGAGCGACAGGCGCGAGGCACACGTCGAGAAGATCGGGGCGGAGTCCGCCGTCGAGAAGCTCGAGGAGGGGAGGGAGCGGCGGGCGGTGAGCGCCTTCGAAGATTTGCGCGACGACGGGCATTCGAGCGCCCATCTGGCGTTTTTGCTCGGGCAGGCGCGAATCGACACCGGAAGCTGGTCCTCGGGGCTGGAGGCGTACCGGGTGGCGCTGAGTCGGGATTCGCGGTACCTTCTGGAGCCGACGCTGCTCGGCGACGTGCTGTACGCCCGTGGCTCCTCGAACGACGATCTCGGCGAGCAGGCCCGGGCGATGCTCGACGAACATCTGTCGGGAACGACCGCGGCGTGGGCGGTGGCGAAGATCGCCTGGGGAAGCGGCTCGAGCCGGCGGCGAAAACAGGCGCGCGACGTCCTGGAGGCGTACGGACTGATGGGAGAGCTGCCGAACGTCCAGCGCCTCTCGGTCGAGCTCCGCCACGCGGGAGCCTGCGAGGAGCACCGCAAGTACATCGACCGGCTGGTCGCCGAGGGTGATCCGGAGGGGCTCGGGGTGCTGCGCGCCCTCGAGAAGGTCCCGAGGCGCGGCTGTGGATTCATGAACACCAAGGATTGCTACGGGTGTATCCGCGACGAGATTTCCGAAGCCATTGAAACACTGGAGCCATATGAGTGACGATAGTGAAGAGCGTTGTCGAAGCTACGAGGGTATCTGGCCGAAACTCGGGGAGGATGTCTTCGTCGCCGAGGGGGCCCAGGTGATTGGAGACGTGATCCTCGGGGACGAAGCGAGCGTCTGGTACAACGCCGTGTTGCGCGGGGACGTCGAGCCGATCCGGATCGGGGCCCGGACGAACATCCAGGATCTGACGATGATCCACTGCACGGACGACGAGCACGCGACCGACATCGGGGCCGACGTGACGGTCGGCCATCGAGCGATTTTGCACGGATGCACGGTCGAGGACGAGGCGCTGATCGGGATGGGGGCGATCGTGCTCGACGGGGTCCATGTCGAGCGCAACGCGCTGGTGGGCGCCGGAGCGCTGCTGACTCCGGGGACGCGGGTGCCGGAGGGGAGTCTGGCGGTCGGAAGCCCGGCGGAAGTGGTGCGGGAGCTGAGCGACGAGGAGCGGGCCCAGTTCGAGGAGTCGGCGTTGCACTACGCCGATCTGGCGGAGCGGCACGAAACGGAGTGAGCGGCTCTAATCGATCAGGTCGAAGGCCTCGCGGCGGGCGGCGTCGTCGACCTCGCAGTCGTCCAGGCGGCCATCCTCGCCGCGGGGGCCGACGACGGTGCGCTTGGGGGGGATCGGATACTGCTCGACGACGCAGTCGTTGCGGAAAAAGCCGATCGCCTCGCGCTGGATGAGGTAGTTGCGTCGGGCTTCGAGGGCGTCGGCGCGGCGCTCGTTGAACTGGTCGACCAACTCGAGGCGCCGCTCGCGATCGGAGGCCGCGCGGATGGCGTCGTCGAGATCGTCGAGGTCGAGCAGGGCGCGCTCGATCTTCCTGGCCGAGCGGCGCAGCCCGTTGGCCATCTCGTCGATGACCTCTTTTTGCACCGCCGCCAGTCCGCCGGCCGCGCCGGGAGGCAGCCGCTCGTCGCGCGCGGCGGCGCCACTCTGGCGGATGTTCTCGGCGAATGACTTCCAGGTTGGCTTGCCCATTCCCGCTCCGAGAAGCCGCTCGTGAACGACTGACCCGCTTCGCTTCGTTCGTACAGCCACCGGGTTCCGGGCCCCGTCGGTCCCGTTGCTATCGATCCAACAGGCAATCCGGGTGAAAGGATTCCGACGGTCGACCGTCGACCGGGGTGCGCCGCCGCGCGGGGAAGGCGATTCGGCCGACGTTCGTCGTGGTCGCCGGGCTTCAATCGTGCAGGGCCATCACTCGAGATCCGGGGGAATCCAGTCCCATCCGGGGTGTGCTCGCAGCGCCTCCTCCGGGGCCGGGGCATTGCGGATCTCCAGGCCGATGCGGGGTACCCCACGCTCGGCATGTCGCCGAGGTATCTCGAAATCGCGATATTGGTGGTGAATCGGACATTTGCAGCAGGTGTCCCCCGCATCTATCTTGAGGTGCAGACGCTTTGGACTGGTACATTCTCGGATGTGGAGGTCGACGATGAGAGGCAGGTGCAAGCGCGTGTGGACGGTCGTGGGATTCGTGCTGTTGGTCGGACTGGCGGGATGTGGGCCCGACGAGCCGGCGACCGGGGACTGGAGTGTCGAAGAGGGGACCGGCGACGAAGCCGGCTACGATGAAAACTCGACGGTGGTCGTCGATCCGGACGTGGAGGATGGCGACTACGTCGTCACCGGTGAGGGAGAGGGTTGTGTCGAACTCGACGATTACTGCATCGACCCGGAAGAGGCGCGTGCGGAGGCGGACGATCGGTACTGCGACGACTCGGCGGCCCGCGCGGACGTCGTCGTCGAGGATGGCGAGGTCGTCGACGTCGTGTGTTACCCGCCGAAAGAGGATGGAAGCGACATCGAGGAAGTCGGTGAGTCGGAGGGGGAAGACGGGGAGGGCGACACCGAGATCCCGCAGACCGAAAACGGAAGTATCGTCACCTTCGACGAGGAGACCGACGGGGAACCGATCGAGGGGGATGTCGAGGTCGAATCCGAGCGGACGACGATCTACGGAAATGGCGTCGACGAGACGATTGTCGACGGCGAGGTCGAGGTGGCGTCGAACAATTCGCGGGTGCGCAGTCTCACGGTGCGGGGCGACGTCAGCTACGATTCGAATTCCAACGAGTCGGCGCTCGCTTATTGCAAGATCCACGGGGACCTGGAGGTCGAGGCGAACGGCTTTACGGGAATGAACTGCAAGGTCTTCGGGGCGGTGTCGGTCGACGGAAACGACGCCCGTCTGGTCAACATCGGTGTGCAGGGCGAGTGGGAGGTCAACCCGAACGCCGACTGTCAGGGATGTTACTCGTTCGACGACGCAAATGACGACGAGACCGTGCAGGAGAGTGAAATCGGCGAGGAGCTGACCTGCGCGGGCGAATGAGACGGGTAACGCGCTGCCGGGCTGGATGAGATGCGGGGTGTCCCACACCCCCCATGTCACTCGGATATGTCGGGATTGTCGACGTGGTCGGCCGATCGATCGAGTCCGTCGGCGACGCCGGAGTGGCGCGCGACGGCGGTGCGGGCACCGCGTACGAGCATCTCGGCGGGGCCGGCGAAGACGACCCGTCGGCGTGCGCGAGTGGTTGCGGTGTACAGCAGCTCGCGGGTGAGCAGGGAGTTCGGCTCGTCCGGGAGTGTGACCGCGACGCGGTCGTACTCCGAGCCCTGAGCTTTGTGGACGGTCAGCGCATATGCCAACTCCAGGTGGTGTGCCAGTTCGGCGAGCGGGAACGGCCGGTAGGTGCCGCGCTGCTCGAAGACGGCCATCGCCTCGGCCGGCTGCCCGGCGCCGCGGTCGACGCGCACGACCACTCCCTGCTCGCCGTTGAACAACATGTGCTCGTAGTCGTTCCGGGTGACGATCACCGGGTCGCCGGGAACGAACTCGGCGCGACGCCGCAGGTCGCGGCGCCGGACGTGGGTGCGGTGAAACATCGCGTTGAGTCGCTCGGAGCCGCGCTCGAGTACCCGTGTCAGAGTCAGGACTCGGGCGGCGCCGACGTGGCGGACCAGCGTCTCGAGGGCGTCGGCTGCGTCGTCGGTGAATCGTCGGCCGTCGAAGCGGTAGTCGCGGCGAAGCAGGGTGGGCAGGTCGGGGTGGTCGGCGAGCTGGTGATCGTACCAGTAGTCGACGAAATCGGCGAGGTCGCCGTCGGTCCCGTCGGGAGCGAAGGGGACGTGCTCGACGCCGACCTCGCGGTCGGTGCCGAGATCGTCGAAGGAGCTGCGGGTTTCGAACGGCAGGGAATCTCGCTCATCCCCGACCGGGGATGCTCCGGCCGCAGTGTCGTCGGCTCCGGAGTCGCCCAGGGTGCCTTCGTTGATCCGGCGGGCGACCTGCAGAATCTGCCGGCCGCGCGGTCGATCGGGCGACATCCGGTAGCTCGTCTCCAGCCGGACGCTGCAGCGGGCGGTCGGCTCCTCCGAGGCTCGCGCCTCCAGGGGGTCGACGGCCAGCTCGCGCCAGGAAGTGTCGGTCGCGCACCTCTCGGGGACGAGGTCGCGAAAGACCGCGCCGGATTCGACCGACGGGAGCTGGTCGGCGTCGCCGAGCAGCACGAGCGGCGTCTCGTCGGGCATCGCCGCCAGCAGTCGGTCCATCAAAAACAGGTCGATCATCGACGCTTCGTCGACGACCACCAGATCGGCGGAGAGTGGATTGTGCTCGTGGTGGTGGAATCGCTCCGTCTCAGGCGAAAAGCCAAGCAGCCGGTGGAGTGTCTTCGCCTCGAGTGGCGTCTGCTCGAGGCGTCGGTCGTCGTCGGCCAGCTCCGGCATCGCCGAGAGATGCTCGTCGACCGCCTCCCGCAGCCTCGTCGCCGCCTTGCCGGTCGGCGCCGCCAGCGCGATCGCGTCCGCCGGCACGCCGAGCCGGACCGCCACCCGGAGCAGGTCGACCACCAGGCTGGTCTTGCCGGTGCCGGGCCCGCCGGTCACGACCGTGAGCGGGCAGTGACACGCGGTCAGCAGGGCGTACTGCTGCTCGGCGTTCAGCCGGATCGAGCCGCCATCCGCGCGCAGCGGCTCCTCCTCGACGACCGCCCGGAGGGCGGCTTCGACCTCCTCGGCATCGGCGCCGCCCCACCGCTCGACGGTTCCGGCGAGCCGGCCGCGCACCGCCTCGACGAGCCGCGTCTCGTAGTGGAACATCCGCTGGTGGTACAGATGCTCGCCGCCCCCGGCCACCACCAGCGGCGTGTAATCCCCCGGCTCCCCGAGAATCTCGTCGGCGAGCCCCTGCTCGACGATCGCCTCGAAGTTCTCGCCGAGCGCCTCGATCGTCGGCACCTCCGCCCCGAGCTCCTCGAACCCCCGCAGCGGCCGGAGCCGCCTCGCGATCGGCCCCGCCTCGGACCAGTCGAGCGGCATGCGCGTGTTGCCACTCTGCAGGTGATCCAGACTCACCAGGACGATCACAAACAGGTTGCGCGCCTGGTCGGCGTCGAGTCCTCCGACCATCCCGACCAGTTCGGCAGCCAGGTGGGCCGTCGGCTCCTCGAGGTCCGTCTCCTCGCTCATCGCCCCGGCGACGCGGTCGGCGTACGCGAGCAGGTCGCGACCCGTCTCCTCGAGCAGACGGGCGGCGGGCCGCTCGACGGCGACACGCTCGCCCGCCTCCCCGTCGCCCGCCGGCTCACCCGGCTCCGCCGCCCCGGCCCCGTCGAACAGGTCCATCTGGTCGTCCTCGTCACTCATCGCATCCGCTCCAGGCGTCCGCGCAGCTCCTGCTCGAACCGACGCACCGTCTCGAAGTCGATATCCCGGTAGTACACGCCGGGGGTCGCGCCTCGCTCCCGCCGGTCGATCCCCCGGACGAACAGAAACAAAAAGCCGCCCATGCGTGCATCGAACGCCTCGGCGTCCGTCGCCCGGAGCGCCCGCGCCGCCGCCAGCACGTACAGTCGCATCTGCAGTTCGTAGCGCTGCTCGACGTACGCCGCCAGGTGCTCGGGAGCGTACGACGGGCGCAGGTTGCTCTTCCAGTCGGCCAGGTACACGCGGCCGTGGCGCTCGAACAGAAAGTCGATCGAGCCGGTCACGTAGCCGTCTTCGACGTCGAACGCCTCGTCCGCCTTTTCGTCGAACAGGAGTCGCTCGAGATCGGCGTCGCCCGCCCCCGGCGTCGGATAGAAAAACTCCGCCTCGTGGTCGACCAGCGGCGAGTCGACGAGCCGCCCCAGATCCAGGGACCCGCCGTCGGCGGCGGCGACCGCCGGTCTGGAGGCGCGGATCGGGGTCGTCAGCGTCCGGTAGACGATCTGTTTGCAGTGCCCGGCGTAGCGCTCGACGTCGGCGTCGCCGAGATGCCGGCGCATCCGCTCGCGAATGAACTCGTCGACCGCGGGGTCGTCGCGCCAGGTGGCGAGCGAGTCGTGGTCCCGGACCAGCTCGAAATCGAGGGTCTCGAGGATCGCATGGAGCATCAGCCCGATCCCGAGGTGCGACGGCAGTTCGTCCTCGTCGCGCCCGCCGGTCCGGGTTTCGTCGGCCTCCGTCTCGTCGATCTTGTCGGCCTCGCCGCCGAGGTCCCGCCGCTCGACGCCGTGGTCGCCGGCCAGACGCGAAAACGAGAGTACCTCCGGGGTCTGGCCGCGAAGCTCGGCAAAACGGTCGTACGCGATCGGGACCTCGAACAGCTCCTCCGGCGGCGACCACTGCTCCAGGGACGCCGGCTCCGCCTCCCGCCCCTCTCGCGCGTCGTCGATCGGCGTTACGGGGCCGCGAAGCTCGAAGTGCTCGTCCGCCACCTCCTCCCCGTCGCCGACCAGCGGGGTGAGCGCCCCGAGCGCGACGGCGAACGTCTCGGCCGGGTCGCTCTTGGTCGGGTACCCGTCCCCGTGCGGGCGCATAAACGGAAGGTACGCCCGGGCCCGGGCTCGCGTGATCGCGACGTACAACAGCCGCTCGGCCGCCTCGCGCGTCTCCCTGGCGTACTGACGCTCCATCTCCGGGTCCAGATCGCCGACGTGCACGATCCGCTCGTCGCCGTCGTGCAGGACCCGAAACGACGCGTTGTGGCCGAACTCCTTGAAGTTCGGCACGACGAACACGACGTCCGCCTCGAGCCCCTTGGCCTTGTGCATCGTCATGATCTGGACGGCGTTGCGCTCGCTTTCGAGCCGCTGGATGTCCTCGTCGGCCCGGTCCTCGCCGCCGCCGTCGATCAGGGTCCGCAGGTGCAGCGCCAGCTCCCCGATGTCGGCGTGCCGCTCGCGCGCCTCGTCGACCAGAAGCTCGAAGATGTGCAGGTAGTTGGTCAGCTCGCGCTCGCTCTCCTTGCCGAACAGTTCCCGGCGGATGATGCCGCTCTCCGAGAGGATGGCGTCGACCAGGCGGCCGAAGCGGCGCTGCTCGGCCAGCTCGTGCCAGTCCAGAAGCTCGCGCATCGGCGAGTCGGCCGCCGACAGGTCGCGAAGCTCGAACAGGTCGGCCAGCTCGAGGTCGAAAAAGGGTGTCAGCCAGGCCTTCTGGCGGAGCGAGCGGTCGTCGGGATGGGCGACGGCGCGCAGAAGCGAGTAGATGTGGCGAGCCTCGGCGGTCTCGAACAGCCCCTCCTGTTTATAGAAGGCGAACGGGACCTCCAGCTCGCGCAGGTGGCGGGCGACCCGCTCGCCCTCCTGGCGGCGTCGGGTCAGCACCTGGATGGCGTTCGGCTCCAGCGTCCGCTCGACGCCCTCGCCGGGGTCGCGCAGCGTGAGTGCCTCGCGCCGCTGCAGCAAATCGGCGATCTCGCGGGCGCACGCCGCCGCCCAGGTCTCCCGCAGGGCGTCGGCGCCGATCTCGACCGGCTCGCCCGTCTCCTCGTCGACCTCCGGCGCGATCTCGACGAGCTGGATCGGCACCACCGCCTCCCCGCCCGACCATTCGGCGCGAAATTCGGGACGCCCGGCGTCGACCGGCCGCGGGTACTCGTTTTGCCCCGTGAAGAAGTCGCTCTCGAAGATCCGGTTGTACGCCTCGATCATCGCCGGCGTCGACCGGTAGTTGTCCGGCAGCTCGACGCGGCGCGGGTGGTCGCGCTCGGGCGCCACCTCGTCGCGGGCCCGGAAGTACGTGTAGACGTCGGCGCCGCGAAATCCGTAGATGGCCTGTTTCGGGTCGCCGATCAGATAGAAGCGATTGTCGTCGTCGCTCTCGTAGAAGATCCGCCGGAAGATCTTCCATTGAAGCTCGTCGGTGTCCTGGAATTCGTCGATCAGCGCGATGCGATAATCCTCGCGCAGGGTCTCGGCGAGGGCCTCGCCGCGCGGCCCCTCGAGCGCCTCCCAGACATACCCGAGCATGTCGTCGAAGGTCATCACCGCCTGCTCCCGCTTTTCCTCGGCGAGCGTCTCGCGCCTGGCGGGCCCAAAGGCCCAGAGGACGGCGACCTTCGGCGAGGCGGCGTGCTCGAAGATCCGGCGATACAGCGAGCTGCGCGGCCCGTCGAACGGGGCCATCTCGAAGTACTCGGCGCTGCTGGTATTGCGGTTGTCGAGCTCCTCGATGTCGGCCAGAAGCCGGGGCATCTCGCCGTGCTCGCGGTAGGCCGCCGCCGCCTCCAGCAGCTTCTCGAGCCGGGCGGAGAGCGCACGCACCCGGTTGTGGTGCAGCTCGTCGAGCTCCGCCTCGAACTGCTCGACGAACGCCTCGCCGGGCGGGGGCGGAAGCTCGCCGACCAGCTCGTCGAGGCGCCCGGGCTCGAAGGCGCACCGCAGCTCGCCGGTCTTGCGGGTGAGCGAATCGAGGTTCGCCCGCAACTCCTCGATCGAGCGGTCGAGCTGGCCGCGCCACGCCTCCAGGTACGGGACCAGCTCGGGTTCCCCGGCGAAACGCTCCCGGAGCGCCCGGGTGAAGGCCCGCTCGAACAGTCGGTCGCGGTCGACGTGCTCGAGGTCGAAGGGCTGGTTGTTGGCGAAGGCGTGATCCCGGAGCACGCGCCGGCAAAACCCGTGCATCGTGTAGATCGGCGCCAGGTCGAACGAAAAAAGCGCCTTCTCGAGGCGCTTGCGGGCCTCGCCGTCGATCTCCCAGCACGGCCCGTCGGCCTCGTCGGCCTCGAGTCCGCCCGGCCCGCGCAGGAATCGCTCGAGCAGCCGGCGGATCCGCTCGCGCAACTCCCCGGTCGCCCGCTCGGTGAACGTCACCACCAGGATCTCCGAGAGGCGAAGGTCCTCCTCGGTCAACAGCAGGTGGGCGACGAGCCGCTCGATCGTGTAGGTCTTCCCCGTACCCGCCGACGCCTCGACGACGGCGTGGTCGTCGAACGGCAGCCGCTCGAAGGTCTCGGGTTGTGCGAAATAGTCAGCCAAGATCGCAGCTCGTCATCCAGAAATCACCATTCGCGACGTTCGATGTCTACTCCCCGCCCCCTTGCTCCCCGGCGACGATACTCGAGAAGTACGGCCCGAAGCGCCGCTCGACGATCGTCTCGGCGTCGTCGGGGACCCGGTAGTCCTCGGGGTTCGGAATCGGCCCGTAGCGATTCGACGTCGAGTTGTGCCGCCCGCCGCGCACGTACTGCTCGACCAGCGCCGCCGGCGCATCCTTTTGTGCCAGGCCGGAGTCGACGGCGACCTCGACCGGCAGCAGGTAGTCGTGAGGGCCGCGGTACATCTCCGCGACGATCGTGCGGAGGTAGTCGAGCGCCTCGTCGCGGCCGAGCGTCCGGATCGTGCGCCGGTAGCTGTCGGCCCATCGCCCGCCGATCGACTTGCCGTGGTTGCAGGCGAGCTGCAGCCTGGCGCCGCCCTCGAGCAGGCCGGCCGCCGCCAGCACCACCGCGTCGACGAAGCCGCGAAGAAAGTTCTTCTCGCGGGCCAGCCGCCCGCGCGAGCCGGTCGCGAACGCCAGCGTCGCGCGCCGCCCCGCCCCCAGCGGCTGCGTGTCGCCGTGCAGCTCGACCTCGACCCGCCGCGACTCCCCGTGCCACTCGATCTCGCAGTCGAAGGCGATCGAGTCGTGGATGCGGCCGGTGTACAGGTCGCCGTACCCCCGGCCGAACCGCGCGATCTCGAGCGGCTCGCCCTCCGGCACCTCGAAGGCGCCGAGGTTGGCTCGCCAGGTCGCCAGCACCTCGAGGTGCTGCTCGCGCTCCAGCTCGTGGAAGATCCCGCTCGGGATCCGGCCCGCCAGCTCCATCCGCCGGGCGACCTCCCGGTAGCGCGCCTCGAAATCGGGGTCGGCGGCACTCGCCGGATCGGTCATCGCCCGGTTGAAGACCCGCCGCAAAAGCATCGTCTCCTCGAGCGGCCCGCTCTCGAACGGCTCGTGGGCCTGCTCGTACGGATCCTCCTCGTCGTCGGCGCGCAGCCCGAGCAGATGCCGCGCCCCGGCCTGCAGCGGCGACTCGAGGAACTTGCGGATCTGCGACAAGCGAAGCGACAGCGTCTCGAGCTCCTCCTCCGGCGGCTCGGCCGGCGGGTCGACCACCCTCAAAAGCTCGCGCGTCTCCTGCCAGTCGCCGCCGTCCATCGCCGACTCCAGCGCCTCGAGCGACGGAAGCTCGCTGCCGCGCCCGCCGCACGCCTCGGCGAGGGCCTCGCGCAGGTCGGCGGCCGCCCGCTCCCGGTAGGCCTCCTCGTTGGTCGGCGCCGCGAACGCCTCGCGCGCCTCGTCGAAATACGCCGGCGCGTAGCGGCGCAGCGGGTGGCGCGTCTCGGTCCAGTGGCGCTCGGCCTCCCCGTCGACCTCCTGCGAGCCCGGCGCCGGCGCCGGCTCCGGGGCGTCCTCCGGGTCGAGATACCCGTGGTCGACGATCGATTGCAGCTCGCGGACGATCGTCGACGGCTCGAGCGGGTCGCCGGTCCGGGCGTCGCGCGAGACGTACGACATGTACAGCCGCCGGCGCGTCGAGACGAGCGTCTCGAGGAACATGTAGCGGTCCTTGTCGCGCTGGCGGGCGTCGCCGCGCTTCCAGCTCGCCCGCCGCAAATCGAGCGGGCTCTTCGGGTCGGAGGTCGGAAAATCCCCCTCGCCCATGCCGGTCACGAAGACGACCTCGAAGGGCAACGGGCGCATCGGCTGGAACGAGGAGACGACGACGCCGTCGATCAGGTAGTGGCCGCGGCGCATCTGCATCTCCTCGATCTTCTCGCGCGCCATCTCGTAGACGATCCGGTAGGAGACCGGCTCGCCGGTCAGGTCGGCCTCGCCGATCCCCCGGAGCCGCTCGGTCAGATCGACGACGTCGTAGGCCTGCTCGCCCTCCGCCGCCGCCAGATGCCGCCTCGCCCAGTCGGCCAGTTCGTCGGCCCACTCGCCGAGCGATTTGGTCTCGCGGCGCTTCCGGCGCGCCTCGGCGATGAGCATCCGGGCCGTCTTCACCAGCCGCGCCGCCGAGGGAATGGCGCTCGCTGGCAGCTCCCGGGGCAGGTAGGCGTACTCGTCGAGCCGAAAGATCCGCTCGCTTCCGGCTCCCGCCCGCTCGTCGGCCATGAACGCGCCGAGGACCAGCCGCTTGAGCCCCTGGTCCCAGTTGTACAGGTCCTCGTCGATGTAGGTTTCGCGATGGTCCCGCCGGTCGGCGCCGTGCAGGATGTTCAGCTCCTCGCACCACTCGAGCCACTGCTCCGGGTCGGCCTCGGGGTGGTTGGCGACGAGATTCGGGTGGGTCAGAAGCTTCAACAGGTCGCTGCGCTCGAAGTCCCCGAACGGCAGCGAAAACAACAGGTCGACCGCCTCCAGAAGCCGGCTCTCGCGGCTGGTCTGCAGGTCGATCAGGTTGTACGGGAGATGCTGCGCCCCGCCGAAGACGCTCTCGAGGTGGGTCTGGTACTCCTCGCGGCGGCGGTGGTTGACGATCACCGCGATGTCGTTGAAGGCCAGCTCGCCGGCCTCGAACCCGTCGCGCTCGCCGCCGACCAGCGCCCAGATCTCGTCGGCGACGACCTCGAGTTCGCGCCGCGGGTCGGGACAGCCGAGGACCTGGAGGCTCCGGTCGCCGGCGAAGCGATCGCCGAAATCCTCGCGGGGCGAGGTGCGGCGCTCGAACTGCAGGATGTCGCGCTGGATCTGATTGAGCAGGTGGCCGGCGGCCTCACCCCCGTCGGGAGCGTCGGCGGCTCGCCGACGGCTTTTGGGGTCGACGAACGCCTCCACCCGGTCGGTCGCGTGGTCCGCCAGCTCCTCGACGAAATAGATCGCATCTCGCCCCGCCCGCCCCCACAGCCGGAGCGCGTCCGGCGGCCGCTGCGCCCGGTCGAGCGCCTGCCAGTAGTCGTGCTCCGAGTCGTACCTGTCGATCGCGCCCCCCTCGACCGGCTCGCTCGACAGCAACTGCTCGCGCTCCTCGTGCCAGTCGGTGACGATCTCGTCCCACTTCTCGGCGCACGGGTTGAGCGCGTACAAAAACAGGTGGATGTCGCGCTCGTCGAGGTGGCGAAAGACCGGCGCGTACACGGGAAAGGCGTACGAGAGGGCGAAGACGTGGACGGCGGCCGGCAGGTGGTCGAGCTCGACGTCGACCCGGCCGTACTCGGTGCCCAGGTGTTCCGGGTCGGCGAAGATCGTCTCCTGCTCGCGCTCGTAGGCTCGCAGCCGCCCGTCGGGCCCGAACAACTCGAGCCACAGCGCCCGCTGCCAGCGCTCCGTCTCGCGGAGCTGCTCGTCGTCGAGATACGGCCCGTCCGGCCAGGCGTGCAGCATCTCCGGGCGCGAGGAGCGATACTCGCGGAACATCTCGGCGATGCGCGATGCGAGCTGGTAGCGCTTCCGGTCGCGGAGGTCGTCGTCGGGGGCCTCCGCCAGGTAGGTGCGCACCGGCGCGAGGGCCGGATCGTCGGCGAGGCGCTCCGGGCGGAGGGCGTCGACGAGCAGCTCGAGGGTCAACTCCGGGCTCAAAAGCTCGACCTCGAAGTCGACCGACTCGCCGTCGACCTCGCGCTCGACGCGCTCCGGCATCAGCTCCCGGAGAAACTGCTCGATCGACCGGTAGTTCGTCCCGAGCGAGACGCCCTCGCGGCGGGCGATCTCGTAGTCGAGATACGCCTTGATGTTGAAGTTCGGGACGACGACGTGTGCCTTCGGCCCGAGCGGCCCGAGGTCGACCGCGCGCAACTCGCTGCGGTCGCGGTCCGCCAGCGCCGCGCCGACGTTGCGGGTATCCGCCAGCAGCAACCCGGCGAGGCGCTCGAGGTGGTTCGAATGTCGAACGTGCAGAGCCATCGCCAGCGAGCAGCCACAAAAAGCGAAAATCGGGAGTGAACAGCGCGGGCAAACACCATGGGCAAGACCCGCCAGCGCATTGTGGCAGCTTCCTCCTCCGGAGACAACGATCGGAGGAGGAGACAATGAGGGTCATCCGATCCCCCGGGCTGTGGGTCTGATCGGAATCGGTGGGACGTCCTTTGCGATCCCGTCGGCCCGGGATCCG